>DATFCC010000149.1:0-9019 GCA_035253505.1 Hyphomicrobiaceae bacterium | reverse complement strand
TTCAGCGCTTTCTTGTCGGTCGGTGTCGGCGCGTTCGGTGCCGAGAAGCGGTACTGGTACCAGGAGCTGTCGACGAACGTGTCCATGGTGTCGGTCTCGCGCACCGCCGGTGCGCCGCACTTGGGACACTTCACGTGCTTCCAGGTCGGGTGGTGGTCGAGCGGATTGCCAGGCTTGTCGAAGGAGACGTCGTCGGGCAGCTTCACTGGCAGTTCGTCCACCGGCACCGGCACGATCCCGTCCTTCTCGCAGTGAATGACGGGAATGGGGCAGCCCCAGTAGCGCTGGCGCGACAGCAGCCAGTCGCGCAGGCGGTAGTTCACCTTGCGCGCGCCGATGCCGCGCTCTTCCAGGAGGCTTGCGATCTTTTCCTTCGCCGCCTCGATGGTCAGACCGTCGAGGAACTCGGAGTTGATCATGGTGCCTTCGCCGACGTAGGCCTCATCGGCGATTGCGAACGTGGCGGCATCGGCGCCGGGCGGCAGCACCACGGGCACGACCGGGCGGCCGTACTTGCGGGCGAAATCGAGGTCGCGCTGGTCGTGCGCGGGGCAGCCGAAGATGGCGCCGGTGCCGTAGCCCATGACAATGAAGTTGGCGACGTAGATCGGCAGCGTGACGCCCGCCTTGAACGGGTGCACGGCGAGGAGGCCGGTGTCGAAGCCCTTCTTCTCCGCCTTCGCCAGCGCCTCCTCGCTGGTGCCGATCTTGCGGCACTCCTCGACGAATGCGGCGAGCTCCTTGCTCTTGCGCGCCAGGTGGGCGGTGAGCGGGTGCTCCGGCGAGATCGCCATGAACGAGGCGCCGAAGATGGTGTCGTGGCGGGTGGTGAAGACCTCGAGCGTGGCGAGCTTCTTCGGCAGCCGGCCGCCTTCCAGCGCGAAGGTCATGTTGGCGCCGGTCGACTTGCCGATCCAGTTGCGCTGCTGCGTGCACACGAAGTCCGGCCAGGTCGCCTGCAGCGTGTCGAGCGCAGCCAGCAGCTCCTCGGCGTAGGCCGTGATCTTGAAGAACCACTGCGTAAGGTCGCGCTGCTCGACGACGGCGCCCGAGCGCCAGCCGCGTCCTTCGATCACCTGCTCGTTGGCGAGCACCGTCTTCTCCACCGGGTCCCAGTTGACCTTGGCGGTCTTGCGGTAGGCGAGCTTCTTCTTGAGGAAATCCAGGAACAGCCGCTGCTGGTGCACGTAGTAGGCAGGATCGCAGGTGGCGAACTCGCGGGCCCAGTCGAACGACAGGCCCATGGCCTTGAGCTGGGCGCGCATGGTCTCGATGTTCGCGTAGGTCCACTTGGCCGGGTGGATCTTGCGCTCCATGGCGGCGTTCTCGGCCGGCAACCCGAACGCGTCCCAGCCCATGGGGTGCAAAACATTGAACCCCTTGGCGCGCATGTAGCGGGCCATGACGTCACCCAGCGTGTAGTTGCGCACGTGCCCCATGTGCACGCGCCCCGACGGGTAGGGGAACATCTCGAGCTGGTAGCGCTTGGGCTTCCGGCTCTTGTCGAGGGTGCGGAAGGTGCCCCTGTCGTTCCACACCTGCTGCCAGTGCTTCTCGCGCACGGGCGCGTTGTAGCGTTCGCTTGCCATCGGCCGGTCTCGTGGGGTTGTCCGGGGCCGTTAATGGCTGATGCGGCTGGTTCCGGTCAAGCAAGGCCGGAGATGAGGCGACAGATATGTTTACAAATCTGCCGTGCCATCGACACATATCGCTTGACATGTCGACAGGCGCGACATGCCTCGACTTATGTGTCGACAAAAAGCGGGTTTAATCGACCTAGGGCGGCACCCATGGCGACGGTTTCGACAAATCGAGTCTGATATGTCGATCAAATCCTCACTCTGTCGACATGTAGCCGTTGACGTGTCGATGCAATCAACATATGTCTGGCAATATGTCGACGACCACGCAGCCCAGTCGACATATTCTCGGGTCGCCGATGCCGTTTGATCCCCTCCGCCCTCACAACGACCTTCCCCCGCTGCCGCCGAAGGCGGACGTGGAGACGCGTGCCATCCTCAAAAAATGGGGACTGGCGCGGACAGCCCTCGCCGAGATGCGCTTGGCAGGCCCTTTGATCCCCGATCCGGCGGTGCTCATCAGCACGATCCCCCTGCTGGAGGCCAAGGACAGCTCAGAGATCGAGAACATCGTCACCACCAACGATGCACTCTTCCGCGAGGCCAGTCTCGGCGAAGAGCACGGAGACGCGGCCGCCAAAGAGGCTCTGCAGTACCGTGCTGCGCTCTACCACGGCCTCGACTCTCTCAAGAAGCTGCCCCTATCGACGCGCACCGCCGTTGAAGTCTGCCAGCTCATCACGGGGGTAGAATTGGATGTCCGGGCGATCCCGGTAAGCCTCAAGAACAGGCACACGGGTGAGGTGATCTATACACCGCCCGAGGAACCGCATCGCTTGCGCGGCCTGCTTGCAAACTGGGAGCGATACCTGCACGAGCGAGCGGACAATCTCGATCCGCTCATACGGATGGCCGTCCTGCATTACCAATTCGAGGCCATACATCCCTTCGAGGATGGCAACGGTCGCACCGGCCGCATCCTCAACGTCCTCGGTCTCATCGAAAGCGGCTTGCTCGATTTGCCTACCTTGTATCTCAGCCGGTACATCTTGCGAACCCGGGGGGACTACTATCGCCTGCTCGGTCGGGTCACCTCCCACCAGGAATGGGAGCCGTGGATTCTGTACATGCTTTCTGCGGTCGAGGAGACGTCTGCCTGGACGACCCAAAAGATCAAAGCCATTCGAATGCTCATGGACCATACGCAGATGACGGTGCGCTCGGCCGCGCCCAAGATTTATTCGCACGAGCTCGTGCAGCAGATCTTCACGCAGCCCTACATTCGCATCGGCAATCTCATCACGCGAGGCATTGCCAAACGACAGACCGCGTCCGTGTACCTTCAGGCGCTCGTGCGGCTCGGCGTGCTCGAGGAAGAAAAGGTCGGGCGGGACAAAGTATTCCTCCATCGCAAGTACCTTGACCTGTTATCGAGCGACGGGCACGGTTTCGAGCCGTATCCCCAGATCGCCGCCTCCCTGGAGGCGAAAAAGCGGTCGTCGCGGGCGGTCGCCAGCCAATGACCGACGCTCCCGCCAACCTCGCCTCCGTGCAGGCCCGCATCGCCGCTGCCGCGCAGGCGGCCAACCGCGATCCGGCTTCCGTGAAGCTCATCGCCGTCACCAAGACCTTCGCGGCGCAGCACATCGCGCCCGTACTTCAAGCCGGACATCGCTGCTTCGGCGAGAACCGCGTGCAGGAGGCCAAGGCCAAGTGGCCGGCATTGCGTGACCGTTATCCCGGTATCGAGCTGCACCTGATCGGCCCGCTGCAGTCCAACAAGGCGCGCGAGGCGGTGGCGCTGTTCGATGCCATCCACACCATCGACCGGCCCAAGATCGCGCAGGCCGTGGCGGGCGAGATGGCGAGGCAGGGCCGGCGGCTCGAGCTGTTCATCGAGGTCAACACCGGCGAGGAGCCGCAGAAGGCCGGCGTGATGCCGCGCGAGGCGGCGTCGCTGCTCGGCCTGTGCCGCGACGAGCTGAAGCTCACCATCGCCGGCCTCATGTGCATTCCGCCGGCCGACGAGGAGGCGGGCATTCACTTCGCCTTCCTCGCCAAGCTTGCCGGCGAGCTCGGGCTCACCGGTCTCAGCATGGGCATGAGCGCCGACTTCGAGAAAGCCGTGGCCTTCGGCGCCACGCACGTGCGCGTCGGCTCGCAGATCTTCGGCCACCGCGGCTGATGATGGATGGCATGTAGGTTGGGTCGAGCGAAGCGATGACCCAACAGGGCCGGTGCCGGCGCATCGTCGTTGGGTCTGCGCTCCGCTTGACCCAACCTACCCCGGGTCCCGGCTCCACGCCGCGCCTGCCGCGACCGGATGGGCGCGCGGGCGTAGATGACAGCCGCGGCGCGCACAGCTTTCGGGCTTCCCGCCTCGCTCATGCCCGTCCGCCGGTGCTAACGTCGCCCAATTGATTCGCGCCATCCGTGCCGCGTCCGGGCGCTTCGCCGAGGAGCCGCACCATGGCTGACGGAAGCAGGACCGTAGAGCTCGAGGCCGATGCGGCCGCCGCAGAAGCCGCACGCGAGGCCAGGGCCGAGGTCCTGGAGCGCGCCGAGAAGACCGCGACCGCGCCGCCCGCCAAGAGCAGGGCCGCCAAGCCCGCGAAATCCGCCAAGGCGTCGCAGTGGGCCGAGTTCATCGTCGACGTCTGGATCACCAGCCTGAACTCGATCGAGTTCGGCATCTACAAGCACAGCCGCAACCGCGCCAAGTCGCGGCAGTTCACCACCGACATGGATGTTTTCGCCGAGGTGATCGAGAAGGGCGAGCGCACCGGCCTGCTCGGTTACCGCGAGGACCTGTGGAAGAAGAATGTGGGCATGGACAAGCGCCTGGTGTTCAAGCTCTTCAACGAGACGGTGAACTGGCGCGCCACCATGGACCTGATGATCGGCCGCAGCCTGCAGCTCACGCTCGGCGCGCACGGCCTGCCGGTGACGTGCTTCTCCATCAACGTCGGCGACCACGACAACATGGTCTACCTCGAGCGCTCCGCGCACAAATGGCCGCTGCTGCCGGAGAACTTCTCCTTCTTCCTGCTCGATGACGGCAAGCCGCAGTTCTTCCGCCTGCGCCGCGACCTGATCGATCTCGGCGGCGACTATACGCTCTACAATCACCACAACCGGGCGATCGGCTACCTCGACGGCAAGGTGTTCTCCATCGGCGGCAAGTGGAAGGGCCGCGTCAAGAGCGAGTATGCCGATCCGCGCCTGCTGATGGTGCTCAAGCTGTTCTGCGGCATGCTGATCTTCAACGCCGATGCGCGCCGGCACATGCGCCGTCTCGCGCGCCAGGTCGCCACCGGCAAGTACACGCCCAAGCTCGAGAAGCAGGAGCTCGACCTCTACATGAACCCGCGCCGCGTGCGCTGACGCCGCAGGCGCCACAGCCACACGGCCGCGCAACGTGCCGGCAAGCCGCGCACCCGGCGTCATCCCCGCGCGGGCAGTAATCCACGCAATCATCCACAAGGGATCGGCTGGCGCTCAATTGCCGCGTCCGTGAGACCGCACGCAGCCTGTCCCGCCCCATGCCGAGCAGGTGTCCGTAGGTTGGGTCAAGAAGCGCCGACCCAACGCGAAACCATCCGCCGACTCCAACGTCGCGCTGGGTCACGGCTGACGCTGGACCCAACCTAACAATGGGGCGCAATCGCGGTGCGCAGAGCCAGGCACCGGCGTGGATGGCCCGCCGCCGCGGGCATGACGCCATGGGAAGAGATCGCGGGTCTTCATCGCGGCGTCGCGGCAGCGGTTGCCGCGGGCGCGCTCACGGCCTCGTCCGCGGGACGCTGCTTGATGCGCCAGCGCAGGTTCTCGATCTTCGTGTCGACCATCGTGTAGACCAGCCAGGCGAAGGCGACCGTCGCCGCCATGGATACAAGGAAGAACCCCCATTCCTTCGCTGGCAGCGCCGGAACATAGAGCGCCACCAGCGTTCCGATCAGCCAGTGCGCGATGAAGACGGGATAGGCGATGCCGCCGAGCGTGCGCTGCCATGCCAGCTTCGGCGCCGAGAGATCGTGGCGGAACAACAGGGGCACCAGCAGGAAGTTCAACGGCACGGCGGCGTAGAGACTGGTGACGCGCGCATGAAACTCCAATGTCGCGCATAACCCCAGGTTGATCGCCCACAGCCCCGCCAGCATCGCGATCTTCATCGCCGATGGCGCAAATATCCGTGCACGTCGATAGAAATACGCCAGGCCGCCGGCGGCAAAGGGTATGAGACCCGCCTGAAGGGACATGTAGCGGCCGGCGAAGGCGTAGTCGGGCGCGCCAGTCTTCACTCCATGCCAGACCTGCACGCAAGCGATGACCAGGCCGATCACCAGCATGGCGAGCAGCCGCCCCGGGCTGCGTGCGAAATAGATCCCGAGCAAGGCGTAGCAGAAAAGCTCGATGCCGAGCGACCAGCCGATCGGCACAAGACGTGCCGGGACAACCTGCGTCTCGTCGAAGCCGACCAGCCCGACGATGGCGAGATTGGCGGCGATGTCGCGCACCGTGTGCGGCAACGTCAGCACGGGGTTGATCGCATTGAGTGGCCCGATCAAAGCAATGTGCGCCGCGCCGATGATCATGACGGCGTAGTAGGCCGGATACAGGCGCAGGATGCGGTTGGCGCAGAAGCGCAGAAAATTGCGCGCGCCGAACCCGTAGGTCTCGTTGAGGATGAGCGTCATCAGGAATCCGCTCAGCACGTAGAAGGCGAACACGGCTTGCCAAGCGGCGCTCGCCGCTCCCGCCGCCAGCAGATGTGACTGCGCCACGACGACGGCCAGCAGGAAGCGGTAGACGTCGGTCATTGGCCGCTCCGCAGCGCAGCAGCGTCAGGCCATGCGCTGCGAACGCAAGGCGAAGCGGTGCATCGCATTGTCGGCCCCCGGCCCCGCCGCGCCCCCAATCGATGAAACAATGGATGCAATGAGGCTGTCCGGCGCGGCCACATGTCAAGACCGCAAACAACGGCGGAGAGAAAGGGGTCAGACCCCTCGCCGCATACGAGCATTGTGAAAGAAGCCGCCTGGGCCGAGGGGTCTGACCCCTGCGGGCCTAAGGCATTGCCTTCGCAACGCGCGCTCTTCCGCACGGACGGATGCGTCAACGGATGGGCCGCGCGCTCGGGCAACTTGCCCCTTGCATCCCAGTGCATTCTGCTCCATTCGCTGATCTGCACCGATCACGCGCCCGCGCGGGTCGCTGCGCAATAGCCAAGGAAAGCACTTCAATGACAGCCCACAACGGCCTGCAAGCACTGACCCAGGGCGCGGTGCTGTCGTCCTTCACGCGCACCGCGCGGCTGCTCGCCAACATCGAGCCGGGCCACAAGAAGACGATCGAGATGACCTCCGGCGACCCCAAGGAGGCGATGCCGGCATTCGTCGCCGACAGGCTGGTCGAAGCCAAGGCATCGCTCGGCACCTATCCGCGCATCCGCGCCTCGGAAGAACTGCGCAAATCCATCGCCGCCTGGATCGGCCGCCGCTACGGGCTCGGCGACATGGTCGACTTCGAGCGCGAGGTGCTGCCCGTCAACGGCTCGCGCGAGGGCCTGTTCTTCGCCACCCTGCCCGCCGTTGGCCGCAAGACCTTTCCGGGCCGCCCGGCGATCCTGCTGCCCAACCCGTTCTACCAGGCCTATCTCGGCGGCACCTACACGGCGAACTGCGAGCCGGTCTATCTCAACGCCACCGCCGACACCGGCCACCTCCCCGACCTCGACGCCCTGGCGCGCGACACCGAGCTGCTGCGCCGCACCGCCGTGCTCTTCATCTGCTCGCCGGCGAATCCGCAGGGCTCCGTCGCCAGCGCCGCCTACATCGCCAAGGCGCTCGCCCTGGCACGCGAATACGACTTCATGCTGTTCACGGACGAATGCTACTCGGAGATCTACGTCGGCGCCGACGCGCCAACGGGCGGCCTGCAGGTGGCGGCGGGAACGCCCGAGCGCTTCAAGAACCTGATCGTGCTCAACTCGCTGTCGAAGCGCTCGAACCTGCCCGGCATGCGCTCCGGTTTCGCCGCCGGCGACGGCGACTTCCTCGACGCGCTGGCCGAGATCCGCAACTTATGCGCGCCGCAGATGCCGGGGCCGGTACAACACGCCTCGGCCGCCGTGTGGGCGGAGGAGCAGCATGTCGGTGTCATCCGCCAGGCCTACCGCGAGAAGTTCAAGGCCTGCGACGAGCTACTGGCCGGCCGCTTCGGCTACAAGCGCCCCGCCGGCGGCTTCTTCCTGTGGCTCGACATGAAGGAGCTCGGCGGCGGCGAGCAGGCCACCGTAACCATCTGGAAACGCTGCGGTGTCAAAGTGATCCCGGGCGTTTACCTGGCCCACGAGGATCGGCACGGCGTCAACCCGGGCCGCGACTTCATTCGCGTCGCGCTGGTGCACGACGTGGCCACGGTCAGGGAAGCGCTCGGTCGTATAGTCGAGATCGCAGCGTAAACCCGCATCACGTATGGCGTATCGGGCCGACGACCCGGCCCCCCTGCTGCCGGCCTCGCTGAGGTCCGGGCTGCAGGGCGGGCTGTGGAAATTGTTGGGCTTTCTCATGCTCGCCGCTTGCGCGGCGCTGAGCGTGAGCCTGTTGAGCTGGTCGGCGTCCGATCCAAGCCTGATGCGCGTCACCAGCGGCAGCGCCCGCAATCTGCTGGGCCCTCCCGGCGCCATCCTCTCCGACATGCTCATGCAGATGCTGGGGCTTGCCGGCGTGTTCGTGCTGCTGCCGCCGCTGTTCTGGGCCCTGCGCCTCCTCACCGCCGAGCCGCCGACGCGGCTGGGCGGCAGGCTCGTGCTGGCGCCCGTCGCCGTGCTGTTTCTCGCCGCGGCAGCCTCCTCGCTACCCCTGGCGGCGGCCTGGCCGCTGCATCATCGTGGCTACGGCGGCGTCATGGGCGACCTGGGGCTCGGTCTGCTCGCAAGCCTGCTCGCCCACGTCAATCCCGACCGGTCGGCGGCCGCGGCCGGCCTCTTCTCTTTTGCCGCGGGCCTCACCCTGCTCATGAGCAGCCTCGGCCTGTCCCGGCGCGACTTGCGGCTGATCTGCCATGCCGACGCGCGTCCCGGCCTGGAAGCCGGCCTGCGCGGCCTCGCCTGCCTGTGGCGCGAGGCCAGCGGCCTTGTGGCCTCTTTCAAGCCCACACAGGCGCCGCAACATCATCAGGCCCCCCCTGCCCAGCTGCGCGAGCCGCCGCGGCTGCATCTCGATCGGCCACCGCAACTTGCGGCCGCCGAGCCCGAGCCCGAACTGGCTGAGCCCATGGAAGCGCTGGCGGTGGACGATGCTCCGCTGAGCCCGGCCCGCGATCTTCGCTTCGACCGTGACACCGACGACAGCAGCGTGGAAATCGCCAAGCGCTTCGCCCCCGTCGGCATCGACCCGGCCGGGCATCAAGCCGCAAGTCAAGGCGAGCGCGCCGAG
>DATFCC010000148.1:0-3506 GCA_035253505.1 Hyphomicrobiaceae bacterium | reverse complement strand
CCCTACGACATCACAGCCTCGCCGCCGGCAGATCCAGCAGCAACGTCGCCGCGCGCCAGATCAGGACAGCGAGCATGTAGTTTGCCGCCGCGGCCACGCCGGCGACCGTCCAATCAAGCCCACCCCAGCCGCGCAGCGCGTCCAGGACCGCAAGGCCCAGCATCCCGGCCGCAGCGCGCCCCAGGAGCGCCTGCCGCGCTGAGGAGGAAAGCCGGCTCACGGCCGCTTGTCCCGGCGCGGCCCATACTGCTCGATCGGCGGCGTGCCGTGGGTGTGGAAGCTGTCGATGGTCTTGAGCCCCCAGGCCTGGCCCTTGCGGCGCTCGGCCTCCGTCCACACCACCGGCTGCCAGTCCGGCGCCAGCACCAGCCGCGCGCCGGCATTGGCCACCTCCACGCGATTGCCGCCGGGCTCGTAGACGTAGAGGAAGAACGTCTGCTGGATGGCGTGCTTGTGCGGGCCGGTCTCGATGTGCACGCCGGCCTCCAGGAAGATGTCGGCAGCGCGCAGGATCTCCTCGCGCGAGTCGAGCGCGTAAGTGACGTGGTGGAAACGCCCCTTGGCGCCGTAGTGGTCGAGCGTGAAGGCCAGGTCGTAGCTCTTGTTGTTGGTCGTCACCCAGCCGCCCGCCTCGCGCCCGTCGTCGAGCACGATCTTCTCGGTGGTGCGCAGGCCGACGACAGTCTCCAGAAACGAGCGCAGCTCCGCCACGTCTGACGTCAGCAGGTTCATGTGATCCAGCCGGCGCACGTTGACGCCGCGTGCGGGATAGCGCTGAGCCTGGTTCTTCAGCGCCGGCTTCAGGGCCGGCGGCGGGGCATACCACTCCGTCTCGTAGTAGATCTCCATGTTGTGGCCGTCCGGCGTGGCAAAGGCGTAGGCCGGGCCGTGCCCGAGGTCGCCGTCCGTCCACCCGCGCCCCTGGCCCGACGCCTCGATGATGCCGGCGCGGTGCCGCAAGGCCTCGGGACTCGTGGCCCGGTAGGCGAAGTGTCCCATGCCGGCAACCTTCGCCTCGGTCAGCTTCAGCGTGTGGTGCTCATAGTCGTCCCAGCCGCGCAGGTAGACCGACTGCCCGCGCCGGCCGCTCTCGGTCATGCCGAACACATCGATGAAGAAGCGCAGGCTCTCGTCGGGTTTCGGCGTGAAAAGCTCGACGTGAGCCAGATGGGCGAGGTCGAACGAGCGGAGCGTCGATTGCACGGCGGATGGGCCTCTGGTTCGCGGACGAGCAAGCCAGCATAGCGCGTGCCGCATGGCGCGCGCCACGCCTGCACCACTTCTGCAGGGGCGCCTTCTGCGTTACCAATAGGCACCTCTCCGGCACAGGTGGTTCATGCAGGAAACGATCAGGCTGCGCGTCAACGGCACCGAGCACACCGTCGAGGCCGACCCCTCCTCGTCGCTGCTCGGCGCGCTGCGCTCCGGGCTCGGCCTCACCGGCACCCGGTTCGGCTGCGGCGCCAACCAGTGCGGCGCCTGCAATGTCATGATCGACGGCCAGGCGGTCGCCTCCTGCGACACGCCCCTGTGGGCGGCGACGGGCAAGGACATCGTCACGGTGGAGGGCCTCGGCACGCCGGAGAAGCCTCACCCCCTGCAAACGGCGTTTCTCGCCGAGCAGGCCTCCCAGTGCGGCTACTGCCTCTCTGGCATCCTGATCTCGGCCGCTGCGCTCCTGAAGCGCAATCCGGACCCCAGCGACGGCGAGGTGCGCACCGCGCTCGACCGCAACCTGTGCCGCTGCGGCGCCCACAACCGCATCGTCCGTGCCGTGCTGCGCGCGGCCAGGGAGGCCCGATGACCGAGCCCTCGCCGCTCCCCGCCAACATCAAGGCCAATCCGCGCCTGTCGCGCTGGCTGCGTTTCGATCCGGCGGGTTTCGTCGAGCTGAGCCCCGGCAAGATCGAGATCGGCCAGGGAATTGTCACCGCCCTGGCGCAGATCGCCGCCGATGAGCTGGACGTTGGCCTCGATCGCATCCGCATGATGCCCGTGATCACCGGCACCAGCCCCAACGAGGGCACCACGTCGGGCAGCCTGTCGGTGGAGCAGTCGGGATCGGCCGTCCGCTACGCCGCCGCGCAGGCCCGCGCGATCTATCTCGGCGCCGCAGCGCAGCGTCTGGGGGTCGCGCCCGACAGTCTTGCCGTCGACGACGGCACGATCGTCGGCCCCGGCAACCTGCGCACCAGCTATTGGGAGCTGGCGGACGATTCCCTGCTCGCGCGCGAGGCCGCGCCAGGTGCCGCCGCCAAACCTCCCGAGGCGCGCCGCGTGGCGGGAACGCCGTCGCCACGCCTCGATCTGCCGGACAAGGTCTACGGCCGTCCGCGCTTCGTGCATGACCTCGATGTGCCGGGCCTGCTGCACGGGCGTGTCCTGAAGCCCGCCGGACCGTGGGCCAAGCTCCAATCGCTCGATGAGTCGGCTGCGCGCGCGCTGCCGGGCGTCATTGCCGTCGTCAGGAATGGAAGCTTCGTCGGCGTCGTCGCCGACACGGAGGCGGCAGCAGAGGCGGGCCTCGCCGCGCTGCGCAAGGGAGCCGTGTGGGCGGGCGGGGACAGGCTTCCCCCCGAGGCCGATCTTGCGGCGTGGCTCAAGTCCCAGCCGGCGGAAACCACCATCGCCGAGGAGCGCAAGGCCGCCCGACCGGCGCCGGCGGCACGGACGGTGCGCCGGCAGTATTCGCGCCCCTTCATCGCCCATGCCTCAATGGCGCCCTCTTGCGCCATCGCGCAATGGACGGGGGCAGACAAGCTGCAGGTCTGGTCGCACTGCCAGGGCGTCTACAATCTCCGCGCCGACATCGGCTTGGCCCTCGGCATGGCCGTCGAGAACATCGTCGTGCAGCACGTGGAGGGCTCCGGCTGCTACGGCCACAACGGTGCCGACGATGTGGCCTTCGATGCCGTCCTGCTGGCGCGCGCGGCGCAGGGCCGCCCCGTGCGTCTGCAGTGGTCGCGCGAGGACGAGCTGGCCTGGGCGCCAATGGGTGCGGCGATGGCCATCGACATCCAGGCCGACCTCGATGCGGCCGGCGACATCGTCGGCTGGCGCGGCGACGTGTGGAGCAACGGCCACGTGTCGCGGCCAGGGCGCATGCCCATTCCGACCGTGCTGGCAGCCTCCCAGCTTGCCACGCCGTCGGAGCGGTTCATCGCCTTCAATCCGCCTATGGCGATGGGCGGCGGCGCGGAGCGCAACGCCATTCCCTACTACGACTTCCCGTCCCTGCGCGTCACTTGCCATCGCCTGCTGACCATGCCAATCCGCACCTCCGCGCTGCGCACGCTGGGCGCTTTCGCCAACGTCTTCGCCATCGAGTCCTTCATGGACGAGCTGGCGGCCGAGCGCGGCGAGGACCCGCTGGCCTTCCGCCTGCGCTACCTCAAGGACCCGCGCGCCCGCGCCGTGCTCGAGGCCGCCGCACGACGGGCCGGCTGGAGCTCGTGGGTGAAGCGCGACGGCACAGGCCACGGCATCGCTTTCGGCCGCTACAAGAA
>DATFCC010000147.1:0-20416 GCA_035253505.1 Hyphomicrobiaceae bacterium | reverse complement strand
CGGCGGATGCGGCTTCTGCACCGGTTTCGGCCAGGTCATCATCGGCCCGAACTTCACGTACTCGCCGAAGTATTCGGGCTTGCTCTTGGTCCAGATCGCGCGCATGGCCTCGATGCGCTCGCGCATGACGAAGTTGCGGTTCTTGAAGTCGGTGCCGTGATTGGCCATCTCGTCGGCGTTCCAGCCGGCGCCGACGCCGAAGATGAACCGGCCCTTGGAGATCTGGTCGACGGAGGCAACCGACTTGGCCGTCTGGATCGGATCGCGCTGCGGCACGAGGCAGATGCCGGTGGCGATCTTGAGCCGCGTCGTCACGGCGGCGACGGCGCCCAGGACGACGAACGGGTCCATCACGTCGTAGTACTTCTTGGGCAGCTCTCCGCCCTGCGGGAAGGGCGAGGCCCGCGACAACGGAATGTGGCTGTGCTCGGGCAGCCAGAGCGACTCGAAGCCCCGCTCCTCCAGGGCGCGCGCCAGCTCCGTCGGCGGGATCGCGTAGTCGGTGCAGAACATGGCGACGCCAACCTGCATGGTCTCCTCCTTGGCATGTGGAAGCGGCTGCCACGCCCTGGTGGACGGGGTGTCTATTGGTCGAGCCAGACGTCCACGAGGTCCTGCGAGAGGTAATGGGTGGGTGTCATGTGCCAGCCCTGCACTTTCTTCGGCAGCACGACGATGCGCTGGCTCCACAGGAACGGCACGGTGTAGGCGGTCGTCAGCACGTAGGTATCGAGGGCCCGCACCACCTTGATGCGCTCGGCGGGGTCCAGCGTGCGCCGCTGCTTCTCGTAGAGCTCGTCGATCTTGGCGTCCTCATGGCCCGAGTAGCCCAGCGGGGTCAGCTTCTTGCTCAGGAACTTGACGAAGTTCTGGGTGGGATCGTCGAGGTAGTCGGACACGAACTCCATGCCGACCTCGAAGTTTCCGGTCGCCAGGTTGTCCTGGTAGAGCTTGGTCTCGAGCTGCTCGTGCGTGGCCTTCACGCCGATGCGGCGCCACTGGTCGATGGCGTAGACGCCGCCCGTCGTATAGCTCTCGATGCCTGCGCGGTTCAGGAACTTGAACGACAGGTTTTCCTGGCCCGCTTCCTTGAGCAGGCGCCTGGCCTCGGCGCGTGCCTTCTCGGCATCCCGCCAGAAGCCCGGCAGCTTCGACAGCTCCTCCTCCGGCAACGCCATCTTGGAGCCTGGCCGGCTGACGCCGCCGGGATAGCGCAGCGAGGAGATCTTGCCGATGTTCTCGCCGCCGGTCCATCGATCGACCGCCAGCGACAAGGCCTGCCGCACGCGGATGTCGTCGAACGGCTTGCGCTTGGTGTTGAAGATGAAGATGTTGCCGGCGAGCAGCGGCTGCTGGTAGGCGACCACCTTGTCGCCCAGCTTCTCAACCAGCGAGTCGCGCTCCGGCGGTGTGCGGAAGCGGAACTCCGCGTCGAACTGGCCGCCGATCAGGCCGGGGATGACGGCGGTCGACTTCACGAAGTACGCCTTGTAGCCGTCCAGATAGGGCCGGCCCGGCTTGAAGTACCCGTCGAACCGCTTTGCCAGCCAGTGCGAGCCTTGCACGTGCTCGACGAACGTGAAGGCGCCCGAGCCCATGATCTCGCGCGCCGGGTAGTTGGCGCTCTCCTTGAGGTGCTTGGCGCTGTAGATGCAGTTGAAGGGGGAGGCGAGCAGCTCGAGCACGCCGGCAACGGGCGACTTCATCCTGAAGACGATAGTTGTGTCGTCGGGCGTCTCGATCTCGCCGAAGTCCTCGTAGTAGGACTGGCGCGCCGAGATGACGCCCGCCGTCGGGCGGATGATGCGCTCGTAGCTGGCCTTCACGTCGGCCGACGTGAGCGGCGAACCGTCGTGGAATTTGACGCCCTTGTGCAGCTTGAAGGTGTACGTGAGCCCGTCGGGTGCGGCCGACCAGCTCTCCGCCAGGTCGCCGGCGACATTGGGATAGTTGGCGGCGTCGATCTTCAGCAGCAAGGAGTAGTGCGGTGTGACCGGGTGCACCATGCCGAAGGTCGTCTCGGCGTGGCAGTCGTAGCTCGGCGGGCTGGACACGACGGCAAAGTTGAGAATGCCGCCGCGCTTGGGGGTCTGCGCCTGGGCCGGCGATGCTGCGAATGCGAAGGCAATGCCAAGGGCAGCGAGCGAGGCGTTTCCAATCGATTTTCTCATTGCGACCACCATGCCGGATCGTGATGGCCCGAACGATGCCCAACGGGGCAGCCGTTGACAACCGCGCGAAATGCAACTCTGGGAGGAGGCGGAGCGTACGGACCATCGCCGGACGCGCGCGGCCCTGTCGTCGCCGCTCGCGCGAGCTTTGAGGGGCGGATCGCCTGCTCAGCGGCTCGGGCGGACCTGGAAGCGGCCGAGGATCAGGCCGCCCACCTCGCGTTGCGCGAGCCCCGCTGCTTGCGCGCCCGCCCCTGGCGTCGGGCCGCGTGCGCGGTCGCGCGCAGCAGTTGCGGCGAGGTGTGGTCGGCCTCCGCCGCGTAGCGCTGCAGAACGCTGGCGAGCTGGGGTGACAGCTTGGGCGGCGGCGCCGCCTTGGCGACCACGGGCTTCGCGGCGCCCGCTTGCGTCTTGGGTGTTCGTTTCGGCTCTGCGAGGTCAATGGTCCAGGTGTGCTGACGGGCATCCGTGGCGGACGATGCGACGCGCACCCCGCGTGCGTTCTTCAGAGCACGCAGGAAACGGTCCAAAGCGACCGGCTCGCGGTGATCGACCTCGGCACATTCGGCATAGAGTGCGCCGACGGTGCGCGTCGTGAAGGTGCCGGTGGCGCCGACGGCCCGGGCCCAGATGACGAACTTGCGGGCAGCACCCTCGGGCGTGTCGGCGGCGCGTGCGGGACCATCATAGATCGAGGAGCCTTCCGGCGGCATCCCCGCATCGAGCAGGACCCTTTCGGCCGCAGGCGCAAGCTTCAAAGCCTCGCGTGGATCATCCGACGGCGGCGCGATGGCATGTTGCACGGGCGCTGCTTGCGGCGCCGCCGGGCCGGCGATTTCAGCTTGCACCGGGCCCGTGCCGCGCCCCAGCCCGTGCAGCAGCCTCCGCAGCAGCGCACCCGGCCCCCATTGCGTCGCAGCCATGTCCGTTTCCCGCATCGGTCGACGCGCACTGCAGCCGGCCGCAAACTACGCGAGTCGCCGTCCCGAGTCGCGGTCGCCGGATCGGCTCAGGCGAGCTGGAATCGCTCGAAACGCTGCAGGGCCTCCTCGATCAGACGGCCGTGGGACCGGCGCGAGCCGCGGCCGATCCAGGTCCATTTCTGCATCAGCAACTTGCGCGCGGTGCGGTCCGTCTTGAGATCGATGGCGGCCACGATCTCCTCCCCGACCAGCACGGGCAGGGCGAAATAGCCGAACACCCGCTTCTCCCTGGGCAGGTAGGCCTCGAAGCGGTGGTCGTAGTCGAACATGGATTTGAGGCGCTTGCGCTGGATGATGAGAGGATCGAACGGCGAGAGGATGTGCACGAGCCCGCTCGGCGCGGCGGCATCGGACTCCAGGGTTTCCGGGCGGGTCCAGTGCGGTGCCGCCTTGTCGTCCCAATCCGGTTTGACGGCGACCAGCTCCTTCTTGCGCACCCGCGCCTCGATCAGCCGCTTCACGCCGGGCTTGCATCGTGCTTCCAGGTGACAGATCGAGTCGAGGCTGACGATGCCCTGGGCCCGCAGCGCACGGTCCAGGCGATAGGCCAGGACCTCCCGCTCGGATGCAGGCTTCGGCCGCTTGTCCCAGCCGAAGTGACGGTCCATCAGCTCGTATGTCTTGAGCATGCCGGAGCGGGCACTGATCGTCACCGCGCCGGTGTAGAAGGCAAGCTGCAGCGCCCGCTTCGATGGCTTGCGGCTCGCCCACAGGTGCTCCTTCTCGACGAGCACGTCATCATCGATGTCGCGGATGGTGAGCGGGCCCTGCTTGCGCAGTCTCGCAATCGCTTTGCGCAAGTCGCCCTTGGTGACGCTGTTGTACCATCGGCTCGCAACTGCATCGCCGCGCTTCATGGTGCGCAGGAAGTAGCGGATGTCGCGGGTCGGCACGTAGGAAAGCGCGTGCGTCCAATACTCGAAGATCGACTTGTCAATGCTCTGGGCCTGCTGCAGGTGCGCGCGCTGGTAAGTGGGGATGCGCGCGAACAGGATGTGGTGATGGCAGCGCTCGATCACGTTGATGGTGTCGATCTGAACGTAGCCCAGGTGCTCCACGGCGAGGCGGGTCGCCTCGGCGCCCTCGCCGAACGGCGCAGGCACGTCCAGCCGCTGCGCGCGAAGCCAGATGCGGCGGGCCTGGGCCTTGCTGATCGCGTAGGGCTGCGACGTCTTCGGCATGGTCCCGCGACTGTATCAGGCGCCTCGTGCACTGCGAGTCCGTCATGGGCCGGGCGGCAGCGTCTGCTGACACGCGCGATCCCATGTGGCTGCATGGTTGTGCTGCGCTGCCGGCTGGATAATCCTCTGGACGTGGCAGCGAATTTCCCGATGCTTCAGGGATCGCGCGGCCATGTGGGCGCCGCTGCCGTGCACCCGTCGATGCCTGCGGGCCAGGAGGACACCATGCCGATCGTTCAAGCCGACCGCCTCACCAAGATCGGCACCGCGCTGCTGCGGTCCGCGGGGGCCTCGCAGGAGGAGGCGGAGGCCGTGTCCGTCGGTTGCGTCAATGCCAACCTGGCGGGGCACGACTCGCACGGCGTCATCGCCATCCCGACCTACATCGACCGCATCAAGGTCGGGCACATCGTGCCGGGCGCCAAGTTCGAGATCGTGAAAGAGTCACCTGCCACCGCGGTCATCGACGGCCACTGGGGCTTCGGCTTCCACGTCAACGCCAAGGCTATGCAGCTCACCATCGACAAGGCGAAGAAGACCAATGTCGCCGCCTGCACCGTGTTCCGCCAGAGCCATGTCGGAAGGCTCGCTGCCTATCCGCTGATGGCCATGAAGGAGGGCATGATCGCCATCGCGACGGCGGACTCCGGCCGTTCGCCGAAGGCGGTGGCTCCGTTCGGCGGCCGCGAGGCGCGCCTCGGCACCAATCCCATCTCGATTGCAATACCCTCCGACCTCGAGGCGCCGTTCTATCTCGACATGGCGACCTCGGCGGTGGCGGCGGGCAAGGTAATGCTGGCCGCGGCCCGCGGCGAGCCGATCCCCGAGGGCTGGCTGGTCGACACCGACGGCAAGCCGTGCACCGATCCGACCCGGCTGCGCAAGGGGGCCGCGCTGCTGCCGCTGGGCGGCACGGAAGGCTACAAGGGCAGCGGCCTGGCGGCGATGGTGGAGGTGTTGTGCGGGCTACTGACCGGCCTCGGCTTCGGCATCGAGCCGACCGGGCGGCACAACGACGGCTGCTTCATGGCGGTGTTCAACGTGGCCGCGTTCCGTCCGCTGGCCGAGTTCAAGAAGGAGGTGGCGGACTTCGCCCGCTATCTCAAGGCGACCCCGCCCGCCGCGGGCAGCCCCGGCGTCTTCTATCCGGGCGAGGTGGAGCACATGCGCGAGCAGCAGCGGCGCAAGTCCGGCATCGAGATCGAGGACGCGACGTGGGACAAGCTGCGCGCGCTGGCCGCGGAGTACAAACTGGCCGACGAGCTTGGCTTGAAGTAGGACCGGAGGTCCTGCGACCTGATCGAACGCGGTCGACCATGTCATTCTCGGGCTTGCCCAGGCTTGTCCCGAGAACCCAGCGTGCCGCAAACGCTGGAGCGTGCGGAGGAATGGATGGCCGGGACAAGCCCGACCATGACACCTTAACAGGATCAGCAACCGGAAGACCCGTAAGCCGAGTTGGAGAGACGAAAGCATGCAGCGGCAGATGGTGATGGTCGGGTTCCTGCAGGCGCAGAACTGCACGAACCTGCCGTGCTCCTGGCGACATCCGGAGTCGCGCGACGATGCCCATTCGGCCGCCTTCTACCAGGAGATCGCCCGCGTCCTGGAGGCCGGCAAGTTCCACATGGCCTTCTTCGACGACCGCCTGGCGATGCCCGACCGCTACGGCAGCGACCACGCGCATACGGTCGAGTACGGCATTCGCGCCACCAAGATGGACCCGCTCATCGTGCTGATGACAATGGCGGCCGTCACCAGCAAGCTGGGGCTCGCCTCGACCTGCTCGACCACCTACTTCGAGCCCTTCGACGTGGCGCGCCGCTTCGCCACCCTCGACCTGATGACGGACGGCCGCGCGGCCTGGAACGTCGTCACCTCGGTCAACGACGGCGAAGCGCAGAACATGGGCCGCGAGGAGCACCTGCAGCATGATCTGCGCTACGACAAGGCCGACGAGTTCATGGAGGTGGTGCTCGGCCACTGGGATACGTGGGAGGACGGCGCCATCATCGTCGACAAGAAGACCGGCCGCTACGCCGACCCCACCAAGGTGAAACGGCTGGACCACAAGGGCAAATACTACACCTCGCGCGGGCCGTTCACCGTGCCGCGGTCGGCACAGGGCCATCCCGTGATCATCCAGGCCGGAGCCAGCGGCCGCGGCCAGAAATTCGCGGGGCGCTGGGGCGAGGTGATCTTCGCCGCCGGGCGCAACACCGAGGCTGCCAAGGAGGGGTACAAGGCCGTCAAGGACGAAGCCGCCCGGCTCGGCCGCAATCCCGATCACATCTCCATCTGCAACATCCTGACGCCCATCACCGCGGCCACCAAGGCCGAGGCGGAGGACAAGATGGCGGCCATCTCCAAGCTGCCGCTGGAGATCGACGCCCTGTCGCTGCTGGCCGAGGCGCTCAACTTCGATTTTGCCGCCAAGGGCATCGATGAGCCCTTCACAACGGCAGAGCTGAAGGGCATGACCGGCATGCTCGGTATCCGCGACGGGGTGCTCAAGCGCAGCGGCAAGACCAACCCGAGTGCGCGCGACTTCATCAACTTCTCCGGCCGTGGTTACGTCGACAGCGCCGTGGTCGGCGGGCCGAAGGAGATCGCCGATTACGCGGAGGAGATGTTCGTCAACCACGGCAGCGACGGCTTCGTGGTGGCGGCGACGCACGTGCCGGGCGCCTATGGCGACTTCGTCAGGCACGTCATTCCCGAGCTGCAGCGCCGCGGGCTCTATCACAAGGATTACTCGGGCAATACCCTGCGTGAGAACCTGGGGTTGCCGCGGCCCGGCATCCGCGCCTGGAAGCTCGACAAGAGGACCGCGGCGGAATAGCCGGCCGCCGTTCTCTGCATGGCCGCCGCGACCTCGCCGGATTGGCTGGCGCACGCGGGCGCGATAGTGTGCCGTGGCCTACCAGCCCAGGACGGCGGAACTGTCGTGCGCAACTGCGCTCTCTTCACGCTCGTTGCGGCTGGCCTCATCGGGCCTATGCCCTCGCCGTCCAGCTCGCAGCCCGCCAAGCAGGAGCCAACGTCCATGTCGCAGAACGCCAAATCGGAGCTCGCGCCCACCGGTGTGCTGAGGGCCGGCATCAACCTGTCGAACTTCCTGCTGGTCACCGGCAAGAGCCCATCGGGCGATCCCGAAGGCGTGGCGCCGGACATGGCGCGCGAGATCGCCAACCGCCTGGGCGTGGCTATAAAGTATGTGCCGTTCAAGACGCCGGGCGAACTGGCCGATATGGCCGGCACCGATACGTGGGACATCGGGCTGATCGGCGCCGAGCCGCAGCGCGCCGAGAAGATCGCCTTCACCGCCGCCTACTGCGAGATCGAGGCGACCTACCTCGTGCCGGCGGGCTCGCCGCTGAAGTCGATCGCCGACGTCGACAAGGCCGGGGTGAGGATCTCGGTGACGGGGCGCAGCGCCTACGGCCTCTGGCTCGACCGCAACATCAAGCACGCCCAACTGATGAAGACAGACACCCTCGACAGCTCCTACGAAAAATTCGTGGCCGACAAGCTCGAGGCACTGGCCGGGCTCAGGCCACGGCTGCTCACAGACGTCAAGAAGCTTCCCGGCGCGCGCATTCTCGACGGCAAGTTCTCCGCCGTGCAGCAGGCGGTCGGGACGAGCCCGAAGAACACCGCCGGCGCCGCCTTCCTGCGCCAGTTCGTGGAGGAAGCGAAGTCGTCGGGCCTCGTCGCCCGCCTGATCGAGCGCCACAAGGTGATCGGGCTGTCGGTTGCGCCCCCGGGCTGAAGGCCCGCACGGGGCGTGGCCGGCGAAAGCGCCTCAGCGGCACCGCACGAAGTGGCCGTTGGTGACGCACCGGCTGCGCCGCCATGGCCGCTTGGAGACGAGATTGCGGTTGTGGGGCAGCAGAACCCGGTATTCGTAGATCTGCCCGTGCAGGGGCAGCGAATAGTAGGCTGACGGGCACCCCCAGGCGCCCGGGCAATACCGGTAGGAGTCATCCCATCCGGCGTGTGCGGTCGTGGCGGCGCCGAGCAGCGCAATCGCGCCGAGCGAGGCTGATGCAAGCCTGATCATTGCTTTTCTCCGGCAGCCCGTATGGAGCGAATGAGGTCGCGGCAATGTAAGCTGATTCGCTAAACCGGAGCTTACCTGCCACATCGGCGGGTGCCTGCGTGCCACACCGGGTCGATCACGACCGGGCGAAGGGGCCGCGAAGCGGCGGCGAGGATCGCGGGCTCACGGCGCCGTATCCCGTTCGGCATCCTCCAGGATCATGGCCGCGGCCTTCTCGCCGATCATAATGGAGGGGGCGTTGGTGTTGCCGGCGACCACCGCGGGCATGATGGAGGCGTCGGCCACGCGAAGCCCGGCAATGCCATGCACCCGCAGCCGCGGGTCGACCACCGAGTTGCTGCCCGTGCCCATGGCGCAACTGCTCGATGGATGATGGTTGGTGACGCCGGTCTGCCGCACGAAGCGCTCCAGCCCGCTGTCATCATCGCAGCCCGGGCCCGGCACGATCTCCTCGACGGCGTAGGCGCGCATCGCCGGCTGCGTCGCTATTTTGCGCGCGAGCTTGATGGCCGACACCATCGCCCGCATGTCGTAGTCCGAGCCGAGGAACCCGAAGGTGATCTCGGGCGCGGCGAGCGGGTCTGGGCTTGCCAGGCGCACGGTGCCCCGCCCGTCCGGCGCAAGGTGGACCGGGCCCAGCGTGAAACCGGGAAACGGATGCGGCCTCACGCGGGCCTTGGACCGTTCCAGCGTGCTCCATTCCAGCAGGTTGATCTGGATGTCAGGGCGCTCCAGCCGCGGGTCCGAGCGCGCGAAGAGGCCGCTCTGGATACCGTTGACCGCCATGGGTCCGCCGCGCGTCAGCCCGTAGCGGAGGGCCGCGAGAACCTTGCGCCGCCAGCTATTCTCCAGATCGTTCATCGTGATCGGGTGGGCGCAGCGCCACATGAGATAGGTGCTGAAATGGTCGTGGAGGTTGGCGCCCACCGCCGGCATGTCGCGCACGACGTCGATGCCCATGTCGCGCAGGTGCGCGGCGGGGCCGAGGCCGGAGAGCTGCAGCAGGTGCGGTGAGCCGTAGGCGCCCCCGCTGACGATCACTTCGCCGCGCGCCCGCGCCGTGCGCCGGCTGCCCGCCAGGTCGTACTCCACACCCACGGCGCGATCGCCTTCGATCAGGACGCGCGTGGTCTGGCAGCGCGGCCGGACGGTGAGATTGGCCCGCGAGCGCGCGGGCCTCAGATAGGCGCGGGCGGTGCTCCAGCGCCGGCTCCGGGAGGTGGTCGTCTGGTAGTAGCCGGCACCCTCCTGTCGCGGGCCGTTGAAATCATCGGTGCGAGGAATGCCGAGGCTCTCGGCCGCCGCGATCAGGGCGTCCGCCAGCCGCGACCCCGATATCGGATCCGAGACGTTGAGGGGGCCGCCGACGCCGTGAAGCGCGCTCTCGCCGCGCGCCTGGTTTTCCGCCTTCTTGAAGTAGGGGAGCACGCTGTCCCAGTCCCAGCCGACGCAGCCCCGCTGGCGCCATGCGTCGTAGTCCTGGGGATGGCCGCGCATGTAGACCATGCCGTTGATTGAAGACGTGCCACCCAGCGTCTTGCCGCGCGGCACATAGATGCGGCGGTTGTTGAACTGGGGTTGCGGTGCGCTCTCGAACTTCCAGTTCACGCGCTCGTCCACGTAGGTCTTGGCGAACCCGAGCGGGATATGTATCCACGGATTGGTATCGGGGGGACCGGCCTCGAGCAGCAGCACGCTATGGCGTCCGCTCTCGGACAATCGCGCAGCTACCACGGCGCCTGCAGACCCCGCCCCGGACACGATGAAGTCGAAGGTCTCGACGCCGTCGTACTTCTGCATGCTCCCCCACCGCGCGCGCCGGATCGCCATCCGGCCGCCTGGACAGCCTCGGCGATCGCGATCCCGGGCGGAAGGTAACAAGGCGCAGCCGCGCGCGGCAATGCCGGGCACGCAGCGCAGGTCACCGAGTTCTGTGCGGGCTGCCCGGCAAGGATCGCGCCGCAAGGCAGAGCGCCGCAATGGCGACCGCAGGGTCGACGACTAGGGTCCGCCAATCCGTGCGGAACGTGAGCCCTGAGCCCCGGCCGCCGTGCATCGATGATCGCAAAAACCCAGCAACTCATGCGCCGGGAAGTTCCGGGGATCGTGGGCTCCTCTGCCGAGGGTGCGACCATTGCAGCGCAAATTGACCCTGCTTTGGGATTGATCTAATTTTTTTCGCACGCCCCCGGCTCAAGAGGTGAGATGCGGACGGGGCTCCTGGAGGAAGGGGCTCGCGCCTCTTCGCTATCGGCCTGTTGTACAACAACGCACTGGGCGTCGAGCGCGATGCCGCCGCGGCCGCTATCTGGTGGCGCAAGGCGGCGCTGCTGGGCGACGCCGACGGCCAGGCCAGGCTGGGCGCCGGCCATCGCATCGGTGCGGGCGTGGCGCGCGATGCCGTCGCTGCCCTGGCGTGGCCGATCCGCGCCCGCTCCGGCCGCAGCCCGTTCGCCGAGCGCTTCTATTCCGGCGTGTGCGCAAGCTGCTCGCCGGCGCAGATCGCCGAAGCCGAGCGCCGCGCCGCCTGGCCGCTCGAGCCGGAGGAGGCGGCCCCATGATCGTCGGGACCGCCGGCCACATCGACCACGGCAAGACCGCGCTCGTGCGCAGGCTCACCGGCGTCGACACCGACCGGCTGAAGGAGGAGAAGGCGCGCGGCATCTCCATCGACCTGGGTTTTGCCTACTGGTCGCGCCCGGGCGGCGAGGTCATCGGCTTCATCGACGTTCCAGGCCATGAAAGCCTGGTGCACAACATGCTGGCGGGGGCCACGGGCATCGATTTCGTGGTCCTGGTGGTGGCGGCCGACGACGGCGTGATGCCGCAGACCCGTGAGCATCTCGCCATCATGGATCTGCTCGGGTTGCGCCACGGCCTGGTCGCGCTCAACAAGTGCGACCTTGCCGACGGTGCGCAGCGCGCCTCCGCCATGGCTGGAATCGAAGCGGTGCTGGCGGGAACGGGCCTCGAAGGCGCGGCCATCCTTCCGGTGTCCGCCGTCACCGGTGAGGGGCTCACTGAGCTCGCGGCGCATCTGGATGCGGCCGCCGGGCGCATCACGGCGCGCCCCCGGGACGAGCTGTTCCGCCTCGCCGTCGACCGCTGCTTCACGCTTGCCGGCCTCGGCACGACCGTCACCGGCACGGTGCTGTCGGGCTCGATCGGCATCGACGACAAGGTGATCGTCAGCCCCTTGGGGCTCGAAGCGCGCGTGCGTTCGATCAACTCGCAGAACAGGTCGGCCGCGCGCGGCGAGGCCGGCCAGCGCTGCGCGCTCGTCCTGAGCGGAGCCGGCATCAGCAAGGAGGTCGTGCGCCGCGGCGAGGTGGTGCTCGATCCCGTCCTGCATGCGCCGACCGCGCGGATGGATGCCAGCCTGCGCGTGCTTGCCTCCGAAACGAGACCCATCGGTCAGTGGTTTCCGGTCAAGGTGCATCATGCCGCGGCCGAGGTGCCCGGGCGCATCGTGGTGCTGCGCGACGATCCCATCGCGCCGGGCCAGTCCGAATACGTGCAGCTCGTGCTCGAACGGCCCATCGCGGCCGCCGTCGGCGATCGCTTCGTGGTGCGCGATACCACCTCCAGCCGCACGGTCGGCGGCGGCACATTGATCGACCTGCGCGCACCGGAACGCCGGCGCCGCACGCCCGAACGCCGCGCCGCCATCGAGGCGCTGGCGCGCGGCGCGCCAAACGACGCGCTTGCAAGCGTCCTCAAGACCCCGCCCGGCTGGCTCGACCTCGACGCCTTCTGTCGCGACCGTTCCCTCGGGAGACCGGCCGCCGACGCCATGGTAGCGAGCCTGCAATTGGCCGTGCTCCAGGTCGCGGGCAAGCCGATCGTGATGCTTCCCGCATCGTGGCAGCGGCTTCGGGCCCATGTCGGCGCCACGCTCGATGCCTTCCATGCCGAGCGCCCGGAGGCCCCGGGCTTCGGCATCGAGCAGCTTCGGAAGGGCTACAAGCCCATGCTGTCCGTGGCCTTGTTTCTCGCCGCGCTGCGCAAGCTTGCGGAGGCCGGCGATGTGGCGCTCGATCGCACGTGGGTGCGCCGCCCCGGCCACGAGGTGAGGTTCTCGGCCGAAGAGGAGCGCATCTGGGGCCTGATCTGCCCGCGGCTTGCCGGCGAGCCCTATCGGCCGCCGCGCGTGCGCGACATCGCCAAGGCAATGAGCATCAACGAAGATCTCGTGCGCCGCCTCATGCGCATGGCGGCACGCCGCGGCGACGCCGTGGAGATCGCGCAGGACCATTTCTTCCTGCCCGATATCGTGCGGAGAATGGCCGGGATCGCCATCGAGGTCGCGGCATGCGCGCCCGAGGGCAAGTTCACCGCAGCGGATTTCCGCGACCGCCTCGACAACGGTCGCAAGGTGGCGATCCAGATCCTGGAGTTCTTCGACCGGCACGGCTTTACCATTCGCCGGCAGGATCTGCGCTGCATCAACCCGGCGCGCGTAGATTTGTTTGCACCGAGCCCGGTGGACATCAACAGCGGAGGAGTCCCGCTCCCGGTGGGGCGACCGGACTTCAAATCCGGGTGGGACCGTCAGACGGTCTCTGGTGGGTTCGACTCCCATCCTCCTCCGCCATCCCCTCGCGAGGTTTCGAAATGACCCCGCTTCAACGACCGCGGTGCGGCTGGCCACGTCTCGAACACCAGATCTGGTGCGGGGCGCTCGACGACGGGACCATCCGTGCCGGTTTCACCCCGATCGCCATCGAGCCGGCGGGGCGACGTTCTGGTATTCAGCCCGAACCGTATCGGCAAGGCATTCGAAGCCCAGCACTCCTTCGCGGGAAGCCTACAACGATCGGGCGTGCTGAGGGTGGCCGGACCGGTTTCGCCTGGCGGATGGGGAGGGATTCGAACCCCCGGTGGGCGTGAACCCACGCCGGTTTTCAAGACCGGTGCCTTAAACCACTCGGCCACCCATCCACTCGGTCGGATCAGGCACCTAGCAAAACGCCCGGCCGCCGGAAACTGATTTCTGGAACCGGATCGGCAGCGAGGCAATTCGCGGCTCCGCTACGATTGCCCTGACGACCGTTGCGTCGTCTTTGGCGGACATCGAGATGCGCCGAAGCGATCAGCACACCGGCCTCGCCACGGTCGGGCCATCGGCGAGGAGCGCCTCTAGAGGGCGGGCAGACCGGGTGGGGGCTTGCGCATGTTGGAGGCCTGCTCGTAGGCGTAGGCCAGACGCAGGAGCTTGCGCTCGCTCCAGGCCAGGCCCGCGAAGGTGATGCCGAGCGGATAGTCGGGCGTGTCCTTCGCCGCCGGACTGCCCGAGATGAAGCCGCCCGGCACCATGACGCTGGGATAGCCGGCCTTGGCGGCAATCGCGGCACCGACCGCGCCTGGAAACAGCACGGCGTCGAGCTTGTGCTGGCTCACATAGGTGTCCATGCCGCGCGTCTTGGCGGCGAGCAGGTCCATGGCACGCGCCGACTTGTACTCGAGCTCGCTCAGATCGCCCTTGGTGAGGTTGGCGGCGAGGAACAGGTCCTGGCCGAAGCGCAGCGCCTTGCCGGCGTTCGCCTCGTTGAAGGCGACGATGTCGGCGATGGACTTGATGCCGGTGTTGGTGGCCCAGTCCTTCAGGTAGAGGTTGAGATCGCGCTTCAACTCGTAGAGGAAGACGATCGGCGGCGTCGCCGGAGTGCCCTTGGTGCGGCTCAGCGGGTTGCGGTTGAGCACGGCCATGGTCGTGCCGGGCCCGCCGATCCAGCCGGCCGCCGGCATGCTGGCACGCACGATGACGGCACCCAGGTCCTCCATCACCTTGATCGCCCGGGCCATCACCTTCGCCAGTTTCGGTGGCAGGTTGGCATAGTAGGGATCGTTCAGCGGGTCGGCGGGATCGCTCGGCACGCCGATGCGCGCGCCCTTCATCGCATCGTGCGCGAGGTCTGCGGTGTAATCGGCGGGCCGCCGCTGCCGGTGCGTCGCCGGGTCGAGCGGGTCCTTGGCCGCCAGCACATTCAGGAGCAGCGCCGCGTCGCGCACCGTGCGCGTCATCGGCCCCGCGGTGTCCTGGCTGTGCGAGATCGGCAGGATGCCGGCGCGGCTGATGAGCCCGACGGTCGGCTTCACGGTGACGAGGCCGTTCTGGCTGGCGGGGTTGAGCAGCGAGCCCGAGGTCTCGGTGCCGATCGAGGCGGCGCACAGGCCTGCCGCCACGGCGACGGCCGAACCGGCGCTGGAGCCGCCCGGCAGCACGGCCGGGATGCCGCGGTCGTCCATCAGTGTGGGCGCGTAGGGGTTCTTCACCTGGCCGCCCAGGGAGGAGTAGCCCGCGGGCATGTCGACCGCGAGGATGTTGGCGAACTCCGTCAGATTGGCCTTGCCGAGGATCACCGCGCCGGCCTCGCGCAGCAGCCTGACGACGGTGGCGTCGCCCCTGGCGCGCGCGCCTTCGAGCGCCAGCGAGCCCGCCGTAGTCGGCTGCTTGTCGCCGGTGGCGATGTTGTCCTTGACCAGGATCGGCACGCCGGCCAGCGGCTGTTTCGCGGACGGCTTGGCACCGTCGAGCTTGCCCGCGATCGTGAGCGCATCGGCATTGAGCTCGCGCACGGAGTTGAGCCTGGGGCCGCCGCGGTCGTAAGCGGCGATGCGCGCGAGATAGCCTTTGGTCAGGCCCGTGGCGGTGACCCGCCCGCCGGCGAGCGCCTGGATGACGTCGCTCATGGATGCGTCCTCGAGCGCCAGCGCGGTCTGTGCCTTGGCGCGGGTGGCAGCGACCGCACCGATGGCGGCCGAGGCGAGGAGGGCGTCGCGGCGGGTTGGCTTCCTCATGGTGTGCCTCCTGGGCGGACCCCTCGGTCTGCACGCACAGACCGTAACTATCCGTCCCCGGTTGGTCGAGACGCCCTGGGTGGGCGTGCATCCAAGGCCGGTGGATGCCCGGCAACCGGTGCGGGCAAGGTCGCTGGGCTCTGCCACGGGTGAGTGCGGCCCCGTCGCCCCTTTTGACATGCATGAGCCCATGGCCCGCGCCGCGCGCTTCCCTTGAGGAGGCTGCACTCCCGGCGTTATGGTCGCCTCAACGACAGATGCAGGGAGGCGGCATGGAGGGGCGCATCCTTTCCGGGGAGCGCGTGCTCACGCAGGGCGAGCTCGCCGCGCGCGTCGGCCGTGCCGCGTCGGGCTTCGCCAGCCTCGGCATCGGCGACAATGCCGCCGTGGCGGTGGTGCTGCGCAACGACTTCGCGTTTTTCGAAGCCGCGATGGGCGCCGGTGCCGTGGGCGCCTATGCCGTACCCGTCAACTGGCACTTCACGGCCGACGAGGCGGGTTACGTGCTGCGCGACTGCGATGCGCGCTGCGTCGTGATCCACGCCGACCTCCTGCCGGCCCTGGCGCCGGCGATCCCGGAAGGAGTGGCGACGTTCGTCGTGCCGACGCCGCCGGAGATCGTCGCGGCCTATGGCATCCGCGGCGAGCTGGCGCGGGTGCCGCCGGGGCGTACGGACTGGAACGAATGGGTGGACAGCCATCCCGTGCGGGCCGAGCCACCGCGACCGCCGCGGTCCAACATCCTCTACACGTCGGGGACGACGGGCCGACCAAAGGGCGTGCGGCGCGAGCCCGCCACGCCCGAGATGCAGCAGTGCATGGCGCGGATGGTGTCGACCATCATGGACATCCGGCCGGGCACCAACATGCGCACCGTCATCACGGGGCCGGTCTATCACTCGGCGCCGAATTTCTACGCCCTGTCTGCGGTGCGCGACGGCGGTACGGTGATCCTGCAGCCGCGCTTCAACGCGATCGAGCTGCTGGAGATGATCGAGCGGCACCGGATCACGCACCTGCACATGGTGCCGACCATGTTCGTGCGCCTGCTGCAATTGCCGGAGGATGTGAAACGCCGCTACGACCTGTCCTCGCTGAAGTTCGTGGCGCACGCGGCCGCACCCTGTCCCGCCGAGGTCAAGCGGCGCATGATCGAGTGGTGGGGGCCGGTGATCAACGAGTACTACGGCGCCACCGAGACCGGCGGCTGCGTTTTCCACACCGCCGAGGAGGCGCTGCGCAAGCCCGGCACGGTGGGCCGGCCCTATGAGGGCTGCATCGTCAAGATCCTCGATCCCCAGGGGCGAGAGCTGCCACCCAACACCGTGGGCGAGGTGTTCATGCGGATCGTGGGGTTTCCCGAGTTCACCTACCACAAGCTCGACGACAAGCGCCGTGAGATCGAGCGCGCCGGCCTCATCACCGCCGGCGACGTCGGCTATCTCGATGCGGACGGCTACCTGTTCCTGTGCGACCGGATTCGCGACATGGTCATCTCGGGCGGCGTCAACATCTATCCGGCCGAGATCGAGGCGGCACTCGTGACGATGCCGGGCGTGAAGGACTGCGCCGTGTTTGGCATCCCCGACGAGGAGTTCGGCGAGAAGGTTGCCGCCTATGTCGAGCTGCAGGACGGCGCGACCATGGACGAGAGCGACGTGCGCAGCTTCCTGCGCGAGCGCGTGGCTGCCTTCAAGGTGCCGAAGCTGATCAAATTCGCAACCGACCTCCCGCGCGAGGATTCGGGGAAAATCTTCAAGCGCAAGCTGCGGGCACCCTACTGGGAGAAGGCCGGCCGGCAGATCTGAGCTTCCCCGTGACTGCAACGCGTAGCAGCCGGGCCTGCTGCAATTGGCGTCCCGCGCAGTCGGCCTCGATGCCGGCCCGATGTGTCTGCGCGGACTGCGGGACTCGCGTGGGTCCCCGCTTCGCGGGATGACGTTTGCGCTCCATCTGTCGTCATGCCCGCGGAGGCGGGCATCCACGCAAGCTCAGTGCGAGCCGCCGTCGATGCGCAGCACGGCGCCGGTGGTGTAGCTCGCGTGCTCCGAGGCAAGGTAGAGTGCGGCGGCAACGATCTCGTCGGGCTCGCCGCCGCGTCGCAGGGCGATGGAGGTCCTCGCGCGTTCCTGGAAAGCGTCCAGGTCCCAGGCCTTGGAGATGTCGGTCATGAAGGGGCCCGGCATGATGGCGTTGACGCGCACGGTGGGGCCGTAGGCATCGGCGAACGCTTCCGTCATGGCGTTGAGGCCGGCCTTGGCGGCGGCGTAGGTGATGACGTGCTTGCGGGGGCGGACGGCCGCCATGCTCGAGACGTTGATGATGGCGCCGCCACCCGCCTCCAGCATGCGCTGCCCGACGAGGGCGGTGAGCCGGAAGGGCCCCTTCAGGTTGACGTCGAGCACGCTGTCATAGAGCTGCTCGCTGATGTCCGCGGGGCGATCGTAAAGAGGCGACTTGCCGGCGTTGTTGATGAGCACGTCGACCCGGCCGTAATTTGCGTAGGCGGCGTCGGCCAAGGCGTCGCAGTCGGCCCAGCGGCCCACATGACAGGCGTGCGCCATCGCCTTGCGGCCGCGCTGCTCCACCTCGCGCACCACCGCCTGGCAGGACTCCAGGCGGCGGCTGGCGATGACGAGATCGGCACCCGCCTCGGCGAAACCCAGCGCCATCGCGCGCCCCAGGCCACGGCTGCCGCCGGTGATGAGCACCACCTTGCCGGTCATGTCGATGATGTGCTTGCGGGACATGCGCGCTCCCCGGGGTGGCCGATCGTGTCAGGTTATTCCAGAGGCGGCTCCAGGGCCATCAGCCCGAGAAGGCTGCGTGCGCCGCACCTGGACACGTGCGATGCGCCCCGGCAAACTCACGATGGTGCAACCGATCGGGAAGCCATGCGCATCTGCGGCGTCGAGGCCGTGGCCATCGACATCCCACTCACCCGCAATTTCGGCGGCAGCACGTATGCCGTGCTGAAGCGCTCGACCGTAATTACCCGGCTGCGCACCCGCGACGGCGTGGTCAGCGAGGTCTACAACGGTGACAATCGCGAGCACGGCCCCGAAATCGTCCGCATCATCCGCGAGGAGCTGGCGCCGCTGATCGAGGGCGAGGATGCCTTCGCGGGCGAGCGGCTGTGGGCGAGGATGTTTGCACTCACGACCGCCAACCGCGACCGCAAGACACTGCTGGAGGCGATCGCGTGCGTGGATTGCGCCTTGTGGGACGTGGTCGGCAAGGCGACAGGCCGCAGCGTGCGCGAGCTGCTGGGCGGATACCGCGATCGGGTGCCGATCATCTCCATCGGCGGCTACTACATGGAAGGCAAGACGCTGGCCGACATCGGTCGCGAGATGGAGGCCTACCGACGGGCCGGCATGGCCGGCTGCAAGTTCAAGGTCGGCGGCATGGTGCCGGAGAAGGATGCGGAGCGGGTGCGCGCGGCGCGGGCGGCCGCGGGGCCCGACTTCCTGCTGGCGGTCGATGCCAATCGCGGCTGGAGGGCGGACGAGGCGATCCGGTTCGCACGGCTGGTCGAGCCGCTGGACATCCGCTGGTTCGAGGAGCCGTGCCACTGGTACGACGATGCGGCGCAGATGGCGCGCGTGCGGGCGCAGACCTCGATTCCGATCAATGCCGGGCAGAGCGAGATCACCAGCCACGGCGTGCGCCGGCTGATCGATGCCGGCGCGGTCGACATCGTCAACTACGATGTGTCCGAGGGCGGCGGCGTCACCGACTGGCGCCGGGCGGCGGCGCTGTGCGCCGTGGCCGGCGTGGCGGTGGCGCACCATGAGGAATCGCAGATCGCGCAGCACCTGATCGCGGCCATCCCTAACGGCACCTGCATCGAGTGCTTCGCCGATCCCGAGCGCGATCCGGTATGGCAGCGCATGTGGGTCAACCGCCCGCCGATCGAGGCTGGCATGATGGTGGCGGCGACGGGGTCCGGCTTCGGTCTCGAGCTCGACCAGGCCATGATCGCCAAGTACCGGGTTGCGTGAGTGTATTGACGTTCCCAAGCACGAGTGAGGAGTTCGCTATGACCAACAAGGAGACGCAGGAGCTGTCCGAGGCGGTGCAGCTCTATCTCGACCTCATGTACGACTGCGACATCGCCAAGTTCGATCGCGTGTTCTATCCCTCCTCGCAGCTCCACGGCTTTCGCGAGGGCAAGATGACCTGCTGGCCGGCGGCCCAGTACAAGGACATCCTCGCCAGCCGGAAGTCGCCCAAGGCGCAGGGCTCCCAGCGCGAGGAGCAGGTGCTGATGCTGGACGTGGCGTCGCCGACGCAGGCGCTGGCCAAGGTGCGCGTGCGCATCAACGACATGGTGTTCGTGGACTACCTCTCCTACCACAAGATCGGCAACACCTGGCTGATCACGTCCAAGGCCTACCACCGCGAGTGAGGGCGGGCACGAGATCGTTCGCGTTGTCATCCCGACCGGAGCGCAGTGGAGAGCCGGGACCCAGGGCTCCTTGCGGTAACGGGACCCGCGTGTTGTCTGGGTCCCGGATATTTCGCTTCGCGAAATTCCGGGATGACAGCCCTGGGCGTCGTGCATGGCCGGCGGGCTCCTACCGGAGAGGCGCGGCTGATAGGGTGGCCGGCGTGGCGAGTAACGGGTGCGTAGAATGAAGACGGTCGGACACGGCTATACCTGGAACGACCTCGAGGTCGGGTTCAAGTTCCGCACGCTCAACCGGACCGTCACCGAGAGCGACCTCGTCGGATTCATCAATCAGACGGGCATGGTCGAGATGATCTTTATCGACCAGACCTTCGCGCACGAGGGTGGCATCAAGGGCGGGCGCGTGGTTCCGGCCGCGCTGCCCTATTGCCTGGTGGAAGGATTGCTCTGCCAGACGGTGCAGCAGATGACGGGCCTTGCCCTGCTCGAGATCGAGAAGAAGGTGCTCAAACCCACCTTCGTCGGCGACACCGTGCACAGCGAGGTGGAGGTGCTGGCCATCAAGCCGACGAGCCGGGGCAATCGTGCCGTGGTGACGACGATGAACCACATCGTCAACCAGCGCGGCGAGACGGTCATAATTTACACGCCCCTGCGGCTGATGGCTGGCCGCGGCGATGGCTCCGCTTCACAAACGAAGCCTGACGTGGCACCGGAAGTGTCCGGCACGAACTGACGATGCAGCGGGGATGAGATCATGAATATCGCCAAGTGGTTGCGGCAGTCCGCCCGTTCCTGGCCCG
>DATFCC010000146.1:0-11776 GCA_035253505.1 Hyphomicrobiaceae bacterium | reverse complement strand
GCGGCGGGGCCGGAGAGCAGGTCACGCCGATGATCTGACTGCCGCGGTTGGGATAGTGATAGAGGCTGCCCTTCGGCGGGCTCTCATCCTCCCAGGTCTTGAAGTCGTTGAACTTGGTGTAAGGCGGGATGTCGTAGCCCTGGCCCGCAGCCACCAGCTTCTCCGCGTTTTCGCGCGACGACAGATGCATGAGCAGGCTCTTGGCGGCGGCTTTGTTCTTGGAGAAGGCCCACGTGCCATAGAGGCGCGGCAGGATTGGATTATACCGGCCCTTCGGTCCCGCCGGGAATCCGTGGGTCCAGCACTTCTCGGCGATCTGGGGCGCGTCGCGCTTGGCAACCGCCCAGGCGCTCGGCGGGTTCATGATGAGCGCACCTCTACCGGAGATCAGCCACTTGTTGTTTGAGGCATCATCCCAGGCCGGGGCGTCCTGGGGCAGGAATGCGGCCAGCCGCTTTGCGTAGTCGAGGACCTGGCGCACCGAGTCCGTCTTCACGGTGACGTTGCCATCGGCGTCCATGACATTGGCGCCGTAGGCCAGGAACAGCGCACCCACCCATTGCATGGTGTCGGTCGTCACGCCGAGCGGCAATCCGAAGCCGACGTTCGCCTTCTGGCACTTCTCGGCCGCGGTGAGGAAGCTGTCCCACGTCCAGGCGGCGTCGTTGGCGGGCTTTCCGGCCGGATACATCTCCTGGATGTCGATGCCGGCGTGCTGCTTGAGCAGGTCGTAGCGGCTGCACACGCTGAGCAACAGGGTGCCGCGCGTCATCGGCACGGAGATCCACTTACCCTTGAACTTGCCGAGATACTCCACTGCCAGCTCGACCGGGCCGTTGCGGGCAATGACGTCCTTCATCAGGTCGTCGAGCCCTTCCAGAGACTGGTTGAACTGGGCGGCTTCCCAGTTGGTGAATTCCATGACGTCGTGGCCGGACTTCGCTTGCGACTCGGCGGCCAGGGTCAGCAACAGCTTGTTGCCCTGCGAGGTGATGAAGTCGAGCTTGACGTCGACCTTTTCCTTCTCGCCCCACTCCTGGATGATCTTGGCCACCACGTCGTTGGCGCCCGGCACCCAGTGGTCCCACAGTCCGATGGTGAGACTGCCGGCGGCGTGTGCCGTGTGGACGTAAGGCGCTGCGATCAGACCTGCAGACGCAGCCGTTGACGCCGCCACGAACTGGCGGCGCGTCAGAGCTTTCCTCATGGACGCTTTTCTCCCTGGTCGAAAGGATCGCCGCCCGCTTGCGGATTGATCCGTCGTTATGGTGCGGCTGCCCGTGCCCAACCTGCATCCGGAATGCGGGGTAGGCAAATCAATTCGCTCAAGCTCACGAGCGGACGCGACTTTGGTAGTAAGGCATGGCATGCACCCCGCGCATGATGGCGTTGGACGGGGTGGGCTGACCGCCTAGTGGGCGTGATGGCTGCCGGCGAAGTGGTCGATATGATAGGGCGTCTTGGCGAGCCCGGGGCAGAACGCGTTGACTAGCCCCTGCAGCCGATCGAACAGCTCGCGATTGCCCGCATTGGATGCCGCCAGCCGCTCGCGCGTGGCCTCGGCCCGGCGCGCCAGCGCCGTCATATCGACGCCGACGGGGCGCCGGTTCTCCACCACCATGCGGCCTCCGACCATCACCGAATGCACCCCGCTGCCGTCCTCGGTGTGCACGATCTGGTTGGTGGGATCGTTCATGGGGATCCAGTTGATGTGGGTGAGGTCGAGCAGGACCAGGTCGGCCTTGTAGCCGGGCGCGATGCGGCCGATGCGGTCGCCGAAGCCGAGCGCGCGGGCGCTGCCGGCGGTCGCCGCTTCCAGGATTTCCTCGCTCGCGAGCCAGCGGTGGGTGTCGGGGCTCTTGGCGTTCGAGCCGTAGGCGGCAACCCTGAGCGACTCGTACATGTTCTGGTTGTCGCAGCAGTTGGCGCCGTCGGTGCCGATGCCGACGTTGAGCTTGCTGTCGAGCATGGTCCGCACCGCGGCGATGCCGTTGCCGAGCAGCATGTTGCTGCCGGGATTGTGCGCCATGGAGGCGCCGTGGTCGGCCAGGCGCCGGATGTCGTCGGCGTCGAGCCACACGCCGTGCGCGGCGACGAAATCGGGGCCGAGCAGGCCCAGATCTTGGAGGTGGGCGGTCGGCGTCTTGCCGTACTTCTTGAGGCCGACGATGACCTGCGCCTTGGATTCGTGCATGTGCGTGTGCAGCCCCACACCGAACTCGCGTGCAAGCGTGGCGCAGGACTTCATGAAGGCGTCGCTGCAATGGTGGGGAATGGTGGGGGCGACGGCAGGCCGGATCAGCTCGCGGTCGAAGCGCCAATCGGCGAGCACCTGGCGCATGGCGGCGAGGCTCGCCTCATAGGGGGCGAGCTTGAGGCGCTCGACGTCCCTCTGCAGCGCGGCCGGCAGCACCTCCATCAGGCCGGGTATCGCCTCGTAGAAGGTGAAGCTTGCCACCATCGGCGCCACCACCGCGCGCATGCCGGCGTCGGCGTAGGCCTTGGCGCAGGCGCCGAGCCCATCGGGCGTGGGCTGAGGGAATTCCACCGTGAGGTCGTAGCAGGCGGTGCAGCCCTTCATGAGCATCTCGAGGGCGCCGATATAGGTGGAGAGATACTTGTCCTCGGCGGTGCGGTTGCCGCTGATCCATGGCGCCGCGGTGAGCAGCAGCTCGAGCGTCCAGCGATCGCCGATGCCTTTGCTCAGATTGCCGTGGCCGTGCGTGTGGGCATTGATGAGCCCCGGATGGATGAGCCGGTCGGCAGCATCGATGACGACGGCATCGGCCGGTGCCGCCAGCCCCGGAGCGCCGATCTCGGCAATGGTGTCGCCGGCGATCAGGATGTCGGCGGGGGGCGCCCGGTGCGCCTTGATGTCGAGCACGCGCCCATTGCGGACGATGGTCATGCGTTGCGCTGTCACGGCGGTTCCTCTCTAGACGGTGGGCTTGTCGATGCCGGGCGACCACGGAAAGAAGATGCGCTCGATCGCCACGATGATCTGGAACAGCACGATGCCCATGATGGACAGGATGATCAATGCACCCCAGGCAAGCTGCACCTTGAAGAAGGCGGTCGAGGTCTGGATGAGGTAGCCGAGCCCGGCGTCGGCATTGACGAACTCGGCAACGACCGCGCCGACGACGGCCAGGGCGATGGCGGCCTTGAGGCCGCTGAAGATGAACGGCACCGCGTAGGGCAGGCGGATGCGCCACAGCTCCGTCCAGCGGTTGGCGCGGCAGGCGCGGCCGAGCTCGATCAGCTCCGGCGGCACGGACACGAGGCCCGAGGCGATCGACAGCACGAGGGGAAAGAAGGCGACCAGGAACGTGACCACCACGCGCGGCAGCTCGCTCGTGCCCAGCACCACCACCAGGATCGGCGCCAATGCAACCTTGGGTATCGCCTGGGTCAGCACCAGCAGCGGATAGACAGCCGCCGCGACGAGCGGCGAGGAGGTCAGCAGGACGGCCAGCGGGAGGCTGATCAGGGCAGACGCCATGAAGCCGAGCAGCACCGTCTTGCCGGTGACCAGCGTGTGCCAGGTGATGGACGGCGCGGAGACTGTCTCCGTCCAGATCGCGGACGGCGCGGGAATGATGTAGGCCGGGACGGCGAAATACCGGCATGTGGCTTCCCAGACCAGGAAGAGCCCGCAGATCGCCGCCACCGGTAGGACGATCTCCAGCACCCAGGCCGGCAGTGGGCGCGGGTCAGTGGAGGACGTCGCGCCCTGCGCCGAAGATGAGCCGACGGATCCGGCCGGCTGCACGCTGGAACTCATCTAGGGCCTCCATGCCGAACTGACGCGGCCGCGGAACGTCGACGGGAACGATCTCGGCGATGCGGCCGGGGCGCGCGGAGAGGACGACGACACGGTCGGCGAGCATCACCGATTCGGGAATCGAGTGGGTGACGAACAGCACCGTCTTTGGCTGCTCGCGCCACAGGCGCATGAGCTCCAATGTGAGCTCCTCGCGCGTCAGGGCGTCGAGCGAGCCGAACGGCTCGTCCATCAGCAGGATGTCCGGGTCATGAACCAGGGCGCGGCAGATGCCGGTGCGCATCTGCATGCCGCCGGACAGCTCACGCGGATACTTGCCCTCGAAGCCGTCGAGGCCCACGAGCTTCAGCAGCTTGCGCGCGCGGTCGGCGCTGTCGGGGGCGATGCGTTTCATCATCTTGAGCGGGAAGAGCACATTGTCGAGCACGCTCGCCCACGGCAGCAGCGTCGGCGACTGGAAGACGATGCCCGTCTCCGCGCGCGGCTCCATCACCGGCCGGCCGTCGATCACGACGCGGCCCTGGCTGACGGGCAGCAGGCCACCGACCAGGCGCAGCAGGGTCGACTTGCCGCAACCCGAGGGGCCGACGAGGCAGACGAACTCGTTGCGCCGGATGGAGATGGAGACATTGGCCAGTGCGGCCACGCGATCGCGGTCGCGGGAGACGAAATGCTTGGAGACGTTGTCGATCTCGATCACTTGAGGCCGTCCCCTGCCTGCGGGTCGAACCCGGCAACACCCCGCACACCGACGTCATGCCCGCGAAGGCGGGCATCCACGAGGGCGGACCGCGGTGCATGCGGAGACTTGCGTGGGTCCCCGCCTTCGCGGGGATGACGTTGTGGCCGCGGCTCTCGGATTGGTCCCAATGGCCCTGGCCCTATTTCTCGACCAGGGAGGTATCGATGGCCTGCTTGTAGTCCCACTTGGGGTCGAGCTCCTGGGCGTCGGCGACCGCCTTATATGTGAAGGCAAGGCGCTCCGGGCCCTCCTTGCCCCAGCCGAACTGCTGGGTGTGGTCGTTGTAGACGAAGGCCATGGTGGCGCGCACGCTGCCGAGGCAATCGTCGAGCGCCACCTCGGGCACCTTCTGGACGTGCAGCTTGCAGGTCTCCTCCGGATTGTCGCGGGCGAACTCGAAGCTCTTCTTGACGGCGCGCAGGAAGCGCTTCGTCAGGTCCGGCTTCTCGGCAATCATCTTGTCGGTGGCGATGATGGTGGCCGCGTAGATCTTGAAGCCCACCTCCACGAACGGCAGCACCACGATTTCCTCGCCCGCCGCCTTGGCCGCCTTGTTCTGGTAGTAATGGTGGATCGAGTAGAACGGCGCCGCGTCGAGATTCTTGGCGATGAGCTGTGCCGCCATGGCGGCGCCGTCCATGTTGACCCAGGTGATCTTGCTGGGATCGGTGCCCGCACGCTCGGCCACCTTGGGAAAGTAGAACTTGTGACTGTTGCCCGGCGTGATGCCGATCTTCTTGCCCTCCAGGCCCTTGAAGCTGGTGATGCCGGAGCTCTTCAGGACGAACAGGGAGTGCGGTGACTGCGAGTAGACGACGGCAATGGTCTTGACGGGCACGTTCTGGCGCGCGCGGGCGGTCATCACGGCGGCCATGTCGGCGACGCCGAAGTCGAAGGCGCCGGCGGCGAGCTTGGTGACAGTATCGCCCGAGCCGTAACCGCGCGTGATGGTGACGTCGATACCCTCTGCGGCGAAGATGCCTTTCTGCCAGCCGCCGTAGTACATGGCGTGCTCGCCCGAGGGGAGCCAGTCTGTCTGGAAGCGGACCTTGTCCTCGGCGAGAGCTGCGCCGGCGCTGAGGCCCAGCACGGCAACGGCGATCCCAAGACGCGCGAGCGCCATCGTCATCTCCTCAAATTCACGGCTGAAAAAGCAAGCAGCAGCAGTATGCGACGCACGGAGGCGGCGGGCAAACGCAAACGCTCCTGCGGATGCCGGGAAAGAATGCAGCAGACGCCGCGGCGGCGGGCAAATGGCACGCTTCGCGGCCCTCCAGGAGCCGGAAGTCGGCCCCGCGCAAGGACGAGCCGCGCTCGCCGGCGGGCTGCGTGAGGTCGACGCTACGGCACGGAACCCGCGGGATGCCGCGCGCCCATCGGCGCCTTCGACCGGGCCTGCCCCTTCATTCCGTCCGCAGATTGAGCTTGCGCACGAGTGCGCTGTAGCGGTCGAAATCCTTGCGCAGGAGGGCGTCCAGCTCCTCGGGCGTGCCCGGATGCGGGCTGAGCGCAGTCTTGAGGAGCAGCGGCTTCAGCTCGGGATCGCGGGCCACCTGGTTCATGGCCTGGCTCATCTTGCGCACGATCGCAGGGGGCGTGCCGGGCGGCGCAAACATCGCGAACCAGACCAGGAAATCGAGCTCCGGATACAATTCCTTGAGCAGCGGGATGTCGGGAAACTCCGGATGCCGCTGCTGATCGAGAACCGCGAACAGCTTGGCCTTGCCGGCCGACACGTGCGGCAAGGTGTTGGGGTCGGCATGAACCTGAACCACTCCGGCCAGGAAATCGGCAAGCGATTCTCCGCCGCCGCGATAGGGCACGTGGAGGATGTCGACGCCGGCCTGCAGCTTGAACGTTTCACACAAGAGGTGGCCGTAGGACCCCACGCCGGCCGTTCCCCAGCTCAGCTTGCCGGGATTGGCCTTGGCGTACGTGACCAGCTCCGGCAATGAGCTGGCCGGAACCGACGGGTGGACGGCGAAGAGGAGGGTCCCGGACGTGAACTGACTTACCGACACCAGGTCCTTGAGAGGGTCGTAAGGCGTCTTGCGCAGATGCGGAAGGATGACGACGCTCAGCGAAGGGGTGACGACGAAGGTATAGCCGTCGGGCGGCGCCTTCACTGCCGCCTCGATGCCGAGCGCGCCGGAAGCGCCGCCACGGTTGTCGATCACGAACTGCTGCCCGAGCAGGCGCGACAGGCGGTCGGCGAAGGGCCGCATGGAGTTGTCGGCCGAGCCGCCGGGAGCGAAATTGACAATGACGCGAACGGATCGGGTGGGCCAATCAGGGGTCGATTGCGCCTGTGCAGCAATGTTGAGGCACGCCAGCGCCAACAGCGCTGCCGCGCTCCGAAGGATGCGCGAAAGCAACACGAATTTCCTCCCGGTTCCGGTGTTCGGTTCCACCTTCAGCCCGCTCTTGGGTGGCGGTGCCTTTTTGTGAGCCTAGTGGGAAAGACGGCGTTTGTCCGTACACTTGTCTTGCCCGCGTGGCGCGCCAACTGCAGAGCAGCCCAACCGAAATGTGCGTCAGCGCCTGCGCCGGCCCCGCCTCGCCCTCTCGCGCACCAGCTCGAGGAGGATTGCCGCGTGGCACACGTCGGGCTCGCCCGGCTCCGGCAACGGGCACCAGCAGGCGAGGTTTTTTCCTTCCAGCGTCGGCAAGGCGTCGAGGACAGCGGCGCGCCGGACGCGCAAGGCATCGGCGTCGCCGCCGGGTACGGCAGCGGCGGGCAGCGTTCCCCGTATCCACAGCCCGTACGAGCGCACGGCTTCGCTGCGCCCGTGCGGTTCAAGAGGGAACGGATTGCCGAAAACAGTCGTGCGATCGACCTTCACGGTGCCGGGAGGCATGCGCCAGCCCTTGGTGCGCCGAAGCTGCACCCGCACTGGATTGGGGCGACGGCGGTTCATCGGGCGGCCTACGCGCGAAGCGCGCGCTTGAAACGGCGGTCAGCGCACTTCGGACAGGAACGAGAGCTGGCCGTTCTGCGCGGTGCCGTGCTGGTCGATAAGCTCGGTGGGGTAGTCGCCGGTGAAGCAATGGTCGGTGTACTGCGGCGCCCGCGGATCGCGCCGATCGTGACCCAGGGCTTTGTAGATGCCGTCCACCGAAAGGAAGGCGAGGCTGGTGGCGCCGATGAAGGTGCGCATCTCCTCCACGCTCATGTTGGCGGCCAGCAGCTCGGAGGTGCGCGGCGTGTCGATGCCGTAGAAATCCGGGTGCGTGATGGGCGGGCTCGAAACGCGCAAGTGCACCTCGCGGGCGCCCGCCTCGAACATCATCTGCACGATCTTCTTGGAGGTGGTGCCGCGCACCACGCTGTCGTCGATGAGCACGATGCGATTGCCGCGCACGGCACCGGCGTTGGCCGAATGCTTGAGCTTGACGCCAAGCTGGCGGATGCGCTGCTCGGGCTCGATGAAGGTGCGCCCCACGTAGTGATTGCGGATGATGCCGAGCTCGAAGGGGATGTCGCTCTCGCGCGCGTAGCCGATTGCCGCCGGGACGCCGGAATCGGGGATGGGGATGATCACGTCAGCGGCAGCCGGCGCCTCGCGGGCAAGCTGGGCGCCCATCTGCTTCCTGATATCGTAGACGTTGCGGCCGCCAACGATCGAGTCGGGCCGGGCGAAGTAGATGTACTCGAAGATGCACGGACGCGCGGGCCGCCTCGGGAAGGGGCGATGGCTCTCGACGCCGTCGGCTGTGATCGTGACGATCTCGCCGTTCTCGATCTCGCGCACGAACTCGGCGCCGACGATGTCGAGCGCACAGGTTTCCGACGCCAGCACCCAGGCCGAGCCGAGACGGCCCAGCATCAACGGCCGGATGCCGATCGGGTCGCGGGCGCCGATCAGCATATCGTTGGTGAGGCATACGAGGGCGTAGGCGCCCTGGATCTGGCGCAGCGCCTCCACGAACCGCTCGACGATGCGGCGGCGTTGCGAGCGGGCCAACAGGTGAAGGATGATCTCGGTGTCGGAGGTCGACTGGCAGATGGCGCCCGACGAGATGAGCTCGCGTCGCAGCGTCAGCGCATTGGTGAGGTTGCCATTGTGGGCGACGGCGAAGCCGCCGGTATCGAGGTCGGCGAACAGCGGCTGCACGTTGCGCAGGATCGTGTCGCCGGTGGTGGAGTAGCGGTTGTGGCCGAGCGCGATGTGGCCCTGGAGCCGCCCGATCACGTCGGCTTTGTTGAAGTTGTCACCGACAAGGCCCAGCCGCCGCTCGGAGTGGAAGTGGGCGCCATCGAAGGTGACGATACCCGCGGCTTCCTGGCCGCGATGCTGAAGGGCGTGGAGGCCGAGCGCCGTCAGCGCCGCCGCATCCTCGTTGCCGAAAACGCCGAAGACGCCGCATTCCTCCTGCAGGCGATCGTCGGCAGCGGGCCACCGTTTGGGCAAAGCTCCCGCCCCGCCCGCATCGTGTGCGAAGTCCATGGTGGCCTCCGGTCCCGCTAGCAGCGCTTGCACTACCCGGCACCCCGCGGACGACTTGGGTCAGGCCTCAGGTCCGCCGGGGCACCCTGGATATAGGACAACTCGCACAACGGTGCCACCGCTCTCCGCCAGGCGCTTCTCATCATCTTGGATAATGAGCCCTTGCTGCGGCTCCCCCGGCCCCATCAGGGCCGGCGGCACCAGCCGCTGCAGGATGACGCGCAGCGAATCACCGGTCGACTTGATGTAGGGGCGCGACACCGCATCCCGCACCCAGGGATACTGCTGCTCCGGCTTGTCGACGAAAGCCTCGTAGAACATGAAGGGGATCACCACGAGCACGAACCCGCGGACGATGCCGAAGGCCAGGCCCAGGATGCGGTCGATGGCGCCGATGCGGCTGTCGAGAACGGAATCGGAGATGCGCGACGTGATTAGATGAACGATGATCAGAACGACCAGGAAGATGATCCCGCCGATGCCTACCTGGGCGACCAGGAGCGGCGCATGGAACTGTTCGGCGACCTGCTGGGCCTCGGCCTTGAACTTGAACACGAAGAAGACGCACGCCGCTGCGGCGGCCACCCAGGACATGATCGACAGGATCTCGCGCGTCAGGCCCCGGTACATGGCCACCAGCCCGGAGATGGCCACGATGGCGAGTAGCCCAAGGTCGAGATAGGAAAGCCCGCCGATCATCGTCCCGTCCCTTGTCCCCTCGCCAGCATCGGCGCGTGCCCGCTACAACCCGAGCGCATCCGCCAGACCCTTCACATGGCCCACGCGCGTCAAGGCGAGCTTCAAGCCTGCGGCATCGAGATCGCCGGCGGCGGGCAGGAGGACCTGCTTGAAGCCCAGCTTCTGTGCTTCCTTGAGACGCGCGAGCATGTGTCCGGCCGGCCTGACCGCCCCCGACAGGCTGATTTCCCCGAAGTAGACCCGCTCCGGGGGAAGCGCAACATTGGATATTGACGACAGCAGGGCGGCGGCGGCGGCGAGATCCGCGGCCGGCTCCGTGATCTTCAGGCCTCCGGCGACGTTCAGGTAGACGTCATGCTGCGCGAAGCTGATGCCGCAGCGCGCGTCGACGACGGCGAGCAGCATCGCCAGACGGTTGCTATCCCAGCCGACCACCGCCCGCCGCGGCGTGCCAAGCCCCGACGGGACGACGAGGGCCTGGATCTCGACCAGGATCGGCCGCGTGCCCTCCATGCCGGCGAAGACAGCCGAGCCGGGCGTCGAGGCGAGACGGTCACCGAGGAACAGCTCGGAGGGATTGGCGACCTCGCGCAGCCCCTCCTGCGCCATCTCGAACACACCGATCTCGTCGGTGGCGCCGAAACGGTTCTTGGCTGCCCGCAGGATGCGGAAGGCGTGGCCGCGGTCGCCCTCGAAATAGAGGACGGTGTCGACCATGTGCTCCACCACCTTGGGGCCGGCGATCTGGCCTTCCTTGGTGACATGGCCGACCAGCACCACGGCCGACCCCTGCGCCTTGGCGTAGCGGATGAGCGACTGGGTGGCGGCGCGCACCTGGCTCACCGTGCCGGGGGCCGCCTCGAGCCCGTCGGCCCACAGCGTCTGTATGGAATCGACGACAACCAGGTCGGGGCGCCTACCCTCGCCCAGGGTGGCCAGGATGTTGGCGACGTTGGTCTCGCACGCGAGCGCCATCGGCGCCTCGCTGAGGCCCAGCCGCTCCGCCCGCAAGCGGACCTGCGCGGCGGCCTCCTCGCCGGAGAAATAGATGGCGCGATGTCCGGCGCGGGCGAACGCCGCCCCGAGCTGCAGCAGCAGGGTCGACTTGCCGATGCCGGGCTCGCCGCCGATCAGCAGCGCGGAGCCCGGCACGATGCCGCCGCCGGTGACGCGGTCGAGCTCGGCGAGGCCCGTTGGGATCCGCGCCACCCTGTCCGTCGCCTTGGCCAGCGTCTCGAGCGCGACGACACGCCCCTTGGCCGCGCGCGCCAGGCCCGAGCCCGGCGGAGGCGGCGCGTCGGCCTCCTCGGTGATGGTGTTCCACTCGCCGCAGGCAACGCACTTGCCGGCCCAGCGCGCGGACACCGCCCCGCAATTCTGGCAGACGAACTGGCTCCGGGCGGCCTTGGCCATGGCAATCAGGCTCCCCCGTCGTCGTAGACGCGATGCACGCGCTGGCCGAGCCGGGTGAGCAATTCGTAGCCGATGGTGCCGGCGCGGTCGGTCAGGTCGTCGACGCTGACGCGCTGGCCCATCACCTCGACCCAGGCGCCGCGCCGCGCCAGCTCCGGCGGAACGCTGGAGACGTCGGCGGTGATGAAGTCCATCGACACGCGGCCGACGATCGGCACGGGGTAGTCGCCAATATAGCCGACCGGCCCGGCCTCGCCGGTCGACACGCTCAGCGCCCGCAGGAAGCCGTCGGCATATCCCACCGCGATGGTGGCGATGCGTGCAGGAGCCTGCACCTTGTAGCTCGCGCCGTAGCCGACCGAGGCTCCGACCCCCACCTCGCGCACCTGCAGGATCTTGGCGGCGAGCCGCACCACGGTCTGCATCGGATTGGGCGCGCCCTCGTGCGCGCGCCCGCCGTAGAGTGCGATGCCCGGACGCACCAGGTCGAAGTGGTAGCGGGGGCCAAGGAAGGTGCCGCCGGAGTTGGCGAGACTGGCGGGCGCCGGCGGGAGCCTCGCGCGCAGCGTTTCGAAGCGCGCGCGCTGGCGCTCGTTCATCGGGTCGTCGGCATGGTCAGCGCAGGCGAGGTGGCTCATGACGAGCGTTGTCTCGAAGGCTGCCAGCAGCTCGGGCGCCGCGGCCAGCTCG
>DATFCC010000145.1:0-12798 GCA_035253505.1 Hyphomicrobiaceae bacterium | reverse complement strand
GTGGAAGTCACGGCTTCGCCAATTCTCGCGATCAAGGCATGCCAGTCCCGTCGTCATCTCGGGCTTGTCCCGAGGATCCAGCCATACCGGCGCGAGCTGCAGGATGGATGGCCGGGAGAAGCGGGGCCATGACAAGCCGGGCGCTACTGAACGAGCATCGGCTCCAGGGACCATGAATATCCGAGCGGTGAAACCGTGAACACCACACTTCTCCTGCAGCTCATCGTCAACGGCGTGATCGTCGGCGCCTTGTATGGCGTCGTCGCCATGTGCTTCGTGCTCATCTACAAGGCGAGCCAGGTGGTGAATTTCGCCCAGGGCGAGTTCGTGCTGATCGGCGCGTGGGCCTGCTGGTGGCTCGTCACCTCGCTCAACCTGCCGTTCTGGATCGCGTTCCCCTTCTGCCTGCTCTTCATGTGCCTGCTGGGCATCCTGGTGCAGGTCGTCGTCCTGCGCCCGCTGATCGGCGAGCCGGTGATTTCCATCGTCATGGTGACGATCGGGCTGTCGATCTTCTTCCAGGCGCTGCTCAAGTGGATGTTCGGCGTCTTCACCCAGCCGTTTCCGCAGGTCTTCAAGACGCAGTCGGTCAATATCCTGGGGCTCAACGTCGAGAGCGCCTACCTGATGAGCCTCGCCATCTCGCTGGTGATCATGGCGGGCTTCGCCTGGTTCTTCAAATATTCCAAGCTCGGCCTCGCCATGCGCGCCACGGCCTTCGACCAGCAGGTGGCGCAGAGCCTGGGCGTCTCCGTGCGCCAGGTGTTCGCGGTATCCTGGGCGATCTCCGCCGTGGTCTCGGCGCTCGCGGGCGTGGTGGTCGGTCTCGTCTCGGGCGTGTCGGCGTCGGTCGCCACCGTCGGCGTCAAGGTGTTCCCGGCGGTGATCGTCGGCGGCCTGGAGTCGATCGTCGGCTCCGTGCTCGGCGGCCTGATCATCGGACTGCTCGAGGGCCTGGCGCAGTTCTTCGATGCCGAGTACCTGCACTTCGGCAACCTGATCACCATCGCGCCGTTCTACGCAATGCTTCTCATCCTGCTGATCAAGCCTTATGGCCTGTTCGGCGAGAAGAACATCGAGCGGGTGTGACATGGCGCTCTCGGTGCGGCCCGCGGGCGACTTCCGCGTCACCTACCAGCAGGACCGGACGATCTTCCCGACCCGACAGTCCACGCTGTGGTGCGTCGCGGGCATCGCCGCGTTGTGCCTGCTGCCCCTGCAGATCGGCGGCTACGCGCTGGTCTCGTCCTACTGGCTGGCGCTCGTCATCCAGATCGCCTACTACGGCATCGCCGCCCTCGGCCTCAACATCCTGGTCGGCTTCACCGGGCAGATCTCGCTCGGCCACTCCGCATTCTTCGGCTTCGGCGCCTTCATGTCGGCCTACCTGTCCGGACGGCACGGTGTACCGGTGGCGCTGAGCATCCCGCTCGCCGGCCTCGCCACGGGCCTGCTCGGGGTCATCGTCGGCCTGCCGGCAGCACGGCTCAAAGGCCTGTACCTCGCCATTGCCACGCTCGCCTCGCAGTTCGTGCTGCAGGACTTCTTCAGCCGCGCCGAATGGTTCACGGGCGGCGCCTCCGGCGCCAATGCCGCACCCTTCTCGCTGTTCGGCTTCACGCTGTCGGGCGACCGCAAGTATTACTACGTCGTGCTCTTCTATCTCGTCATCATGTACGTTTTTGCCGCCAACCTCGTGCGCACGCGCGACGGGCGGGCCATGGTGGCGGTGCGCGACCATTATCTCTCCGCCGAGATCATGGGCATCAACCTCACCTACTACCGGATCCTGGCGTTCGGCATCTCCTCGGTCTACGCGGGCATCGGCGGCGCCCTGATGGCGCACTACACGAGCTTCGTCTCGGCGGAGGCCTTCGACCTCCTGCTGTCCATCAACTTTCTCGCCATGATCATCATCGGCGGCCTCGGCTCGGTGATGGGCAGCCTGATGGGCACGGTCTTCATTCTGTTCCTGCCGGAGTTCATGCAGAACGTCGTGCGCCTGGTGCAGTCGCTGGGCTACGCGCAGGGCGCAGGCTTCAACGAGGGCCTCGCCTACATGAAGGAGATGGCGATCGGCCTCGCCATCGTTCTGTTCCTGATCTTCGAGCCTGACGGGCTGGCCGCCCGCTGGCGCAAGATCAAGGCCTACTGGAAGCTCTACCCGTTCTCGTACTGAAGCGAGCCGGAACAACCTGGAGGAAACGCAGACATGAACCTGAAGCACGCTCTCCTCTCGGCGATCGCCGTGGGCGCCCTCGCCGCGCCCGCCGCCGCCCAGCAGAAGATCAAGGTCGGCAACCTCGTCGACTACACCGGCGCCACCTCGAGCGTCGGCAAGATCTCAGGCCCCGGCAAGGTCGACGCTTTTGCCTGGATCAACGCCAATGGCGGCATCAACGGCAAGCAGCTCGACGTCGAGACCGTGGACTACGGCTACCAGACCCAGCGCTCGATCCAGCTTTACAAGAAATGGAAGGACGAAGGGGCCGTCGCCATCCAGGGCTACGGCACCAACGACACGGAAGCGATGGTCGGCTTCATCGCCGAGGACAAGATTCCCTACTTCTCGCTCTCGTTCTCCGGCCACCTCACCGATCCCGCCGGCATCAGCGCCAAGGCCAAGGAGGGCAAGATCAAGCCCGCTCCCTACAATTTCTTCGGTGCGCCATCTTATTCCGACGGCGCGCGCGCCCTCGTGATCTGGGCGGCGGAGGACTGGAAGAAGAAGGGCGGCTCGGGCAAGCCGAAGTACATCCATCTCGGCGACAACCACCCCTACCCGCTGGCGCCGAAGGAGGCCGGCGAGCAGCTTGCGCGCGAGCTCGGCTTCGACGTGGTGCCGTCGATCCAGTACGCGCTGGCCGGCGGCGACTTCAAGGCGCAGTGCCTGGCGCTGCAGGCTTCCGGCGCCAACTACGCGTTCATGGCCAATACCACCGGCGCCAACGTGGCGCTGCTGCGCTCCTGCGCCACGGTCGGCGTCAACGTGCAGTTCACGGCCAACATCTGGGGCATGGACGAGGCCGGCATGAAGGCCACCGGCAAGGCGGCCGACGGACTCGTCTGGGTGGTGGCCCAGAACGCGTGGGGCGCGGATGTCCCGGGCATGAAGACCTTCCGCGAGATCTCCAAGCAGTCCGATGCCGCCGGCACGGCCTACCGCCCGCTGCCCTATGTGCGCGGCGCCTGCCAGGTGCTCTACCTCGGCGAGGCCATGCGCATGGCCGACAAGGCCGGCAAGCTCAACGGCGAGGGCATCAAGGCAGCGCTCGAGAGCATGAAGGACTTCGTGCCCTTCGGTACCGAGGGCATGTGCCCGGCCGTCACGTGGACGAACCAGGACCACCGCTCGGTCGATACCGTCGGGCTCATGCGCGCGCGCGTCACCGGCGAGACCGAGCAGGCCGACTACACCGACTTGATGGCCAAGGGTGTCATGAAGCTCGAGAAGGTTGCCGACGTGAAGGTCGAGCGCAAGCCGGAGTGGCAGGGCTACTGACCGGGCCTTTTCGGACGCGACGCCGGCGGAGCGGAACGAATCCCGCTCCGCCACGATCACCAGGGAGCAAGCCGCCGTGGTTGCCGTGCAATCGACCCCTCGCACCGGCGGGCAGCCGGACGGCGTCGCCGCGGCCGACCCAGGGCGGCTGCTCGAGGTCGAAAACCTGGAGGTCGTCTACGACGACGTGGTGCTGGTGCTGCGCGGGGTGAGCTTCTCCGTGCCGCGCGGCTCCATCGTCGCGCTGCTGGGCCCCAATGGCGCCGGCAAATCCACCACGCTCAAATCCATATCGGGGTTGCTGAAGGCCGAGAACGGCGAGGTCGTCGCTGGCGACATCCGTTTCGACGGCGAGAGCATTGCCCATCGCCAGGCCGACCGGATCGTCCGCGGCGGCGTCTTCCAGGTGATGGAAGGCCGGCGCATCATCGCCGACATGACCGTGCTCGAGAACCTGCGCGCCGGCGCTTTCACGCGGCGCGACCGCGAGGTCGAGAGCGACATCGATCGCGTCTATGCCTACTTCCCGCGCCTCAAGGAGCGCAACGGGCTCGCCGGCTACCTGTCCGGCGGCGAGCAGCAGATGCTGGCCATTGGCCGAGCCTTGATGGCGCGCCCGCGCATGATGCTGCTCGACGAGCCGAGCATGGGCCTGGCGCCCCTTCTGGTGCAGGAGGTGTTCGCCATCATCGAGCGCCTCAACCACGAGCTCGGCATAACCATGCTGCTGGTCGAGCAGAACGCCAATATGGCGTTGCGGGTATCGAGCTACGGCTACATCATGGAACAGGGGCGCATCGTGCTCGACGGCACCAGCCAAGCCCTTGCCGCCAACGAGGACGTCAAGGAGTTCTACCTCGGCGGCGGCGGCCACTCGCGCAAGAGCTTCAAGAACCTCAAATCCTTCCGCCGCCGCAAGCGCTGGCTCTGAAACCGCTCCAGCAGCACCGGCCCGGGCAGAAAGACATCGCATGGCTGGGCAAGGGACGGCGATCGCGGCGCGGCTGATCATCGTCGAGGGAATCATGGGGTCCGGCAAGACGACCACCGTCTTGCGGACAACCGACAGGCTGAATGCGTCAGGCATCCCTGCGATAGGCATCACGGAAGGGACCAATCCTCATCCCATTCGCTACGATTGGGATCACCCCTGGAGCGACGTGAGAGTGGGGGAGCTTGTGTCGGGCCAGGTGGCGAAGTGGCACGCCTACGTTGCCGGGGCACAAGCGACGGAGCAGGTGACGCTGGTCGACGGGCAGCTCTTCCACGGCAATCTCACGTCACTTTTCCTGCTCGAAGCCGCGCCGAGCATGATCGCCGGCTACTGTCGCGAGATCGTCGGCGCCCTCACGCCCTTGAGCCCCCATTTGGTCTACTTTCGCCAAGATGACGTCGCTGCCGCCATTCGCGCGATCTCGGCGGAGCGAGGCACGGCGTGGGTTGACTACCAGACGAACTGGAAGCTCACCGCGCCCTACGCCGTCAGGCGGGGGCTGACGGGATTGGACGGCTTGATTGCCCTTTATCGCGCGTACCGCGCCCTCACGGACCAACTCTTCGACGAGCTGGACATACCCAAGCTCTGCATCGAGAACTCGCGGCGAGAATGGCCGGAATACGATCGCCTCATCGACCAGTTCCTGCTGCGAACCCCACCGCAATCGGGCTTGCGCACCTAGTTGCCGGACACCGGCAGCACCATGGGGGCCAGCTCGTCGGCCGTGCGGCCGGCCCAATCGAGCCTCGGCACCTCGCGCATCGATCGCTTCTGCGCCTCCTCCAGGGCTTCCGAGGCGGCGGCGTAGTCGATGTTGACCGCACGGCCGTCCGCCACCACCCGATGGCCGTCGACGTAGACGTCGCGCACGGCCCGGTCCGCTGCCACGTAGAGCAGGCTGCGCAGCGGCTCGCGCAGCGGCATCATGCTTGGATGCTTGATGTCGACGAGGACGAGGTCTGCCTTGGCGCCCACCTTGATGCGGCCTATGTCGTCGCGCAGGAGCGCCCGCGCGCCGCCGAGCGTCGCCGCATTGAAGATGTCGAGCGTCGTCACGTCCTCCACCGTGCCGGCCACGGCCCGCGAGATGGTGAACGCGCTGCGCATCTCCTCGAGGAAGTTGTGCGGATAGGTGTCGGTGCCGATGCCGAGGTTGACACCCTGGCGCGCATAGGCACCGAAGGTGTTCATGGCGATGCCGCGGCGCATGAACACCGTCGGGCAGTGGGCGACCGTCGCGCCGGTATCGCGCAGCAGCGGCAGGTCGCCCCGCGTCGGCCAATGCAGCCAGGGATGGTGATCGAGGAAGATGCCGTGACCGATGATGGTGTGGCGCCCCAGCGCACCGATGGAATGCAGCCAGGCGATCGGCGTCTTGCCGGTGCGCTGGAACATCTCGTGGAACTCGTTGACGCTCTGGGAGGCGTGGATCTGCAGCGCCAGGCGCCGGTCGACCGCGTGGTCATAGGCGTCGCGGATCAGCTCGGGCGAGCAGGTATCGATCTGCGCCGGCATCATCATGCCGCTGAGGCGTCCTGACGGGTGCTGCGCGGCGAGGTCGATCAGCCGCCTCGCATTCTCGAAGCCCTCGCGGCCCGCCTTCTTGTCCCAGGTGTACTCCAGCCGGTGCCCATTGCGCGTGAACCAGCGCGCGTCGCGGAACATCGGCGCCGCCACGGCACGGATGCCGGATTCGGCCAGGGTGTCGAGCCAGCCGTCGAAGGGCGGCGATATGTCGACCACCGTCGTCACGCCGCTCATCAGGAGCTCGGCGAGCGCCACGCGCATGGCCGCCACCGCTCCGTCGCGGTCGTTGTTGAAGACGGTCAGGAACTCGTAGAGCGAGCTGTGCCAGAAACCCGGGCTGCGAGTCTCGTCCGTGATGCCCTTGCGCAGGGGCTCGCTGGTCGGATGGGTGTGGATGTTGACGAGCCCCGGCAGCACCAGCCGCCTGGATGCATCGATCTCGGTCTCGGCCGGACCCGCGTAGCCCTTGCCGATGAAGGCGACCTCGGCGCCGCTGATCGCCACGTCGATGCCGCGGCGATAGACATGGGCGGACCGCGCCTCGTCCCAGGCGACCACCCAGGCGCAACTGCGAAATACCGTCGTCGTCATCGGCTGCATCCACTAGCGTTCGCGATGAGCATGGCGCGCGCGGCGCGCCGTTGGCAGCCTAGCTGCCCCGTGTATCATTGCAAACGCATGGCAGCGACTTGCGGATCGGCCGCATCGTGGCGATGCCGGGCAAGCCCAGCAGACAGCCCGCAGCGATCCGAGGAGGACCCATGCCCATCACCCTGATCAAGGACGCCGATTGGGCCGTCGTCTGGCAGCCGCAGCCCGGCCGCCACGTCTACATGCGCAATGTCGACGTGACGTTCGATGGCGCCACCATCACGCACGTCGGCAAGGGCTATTCTGGACCCGCGGACAAGACCATCGACGGAACAAAGCGCATGGTCATGCCGGGCCTCGTCAATCTTCACTCCCATCCCGAGCACGAGCCGGCCTACCGCGGCATCCGCGAGGAGCACGGGCTCCCCAACATGCACATGAGCGGGCTGTTCGAGCGCTCGCAGGCCTTCTACGCCACCGACGACGAATTCCGGGCGGCCGCGGCCGAATTCGCCTACTGCGAACTCCTCAAGAGCGGCGTCACGACTCTCGTCGATATATCTCCCGCCTGGGAGGGCTGGGCCGATCTCCTGGCAAAAAGCGGGCTGCGCGCCTTCCTGGCGCCCGGCTACGCCTCGGCCCGCTGGCGGCTCGAGAACGATTTCGAGCTCAAGTACACCTGGGACGAGCCCGGGGGCCGGCAGCGCTTCGAAGATGCGCTCAAGGTCGTTGATGCGGCGATCAAGCATCCCTCGGGGCGGCTCTCGGGCGTCATCTCGCCCATGCAGATCGACACGTGCACCGCCGAGCTTCTGCGTGACAGTCGCGCCGCCGCACAGGAGCGGAAGCTGCCCCTCACGGTGCACATCGCCCAGGGTGTCTCGGAGGTGCAGGAGATGCTCCGCCGTCACGGCAAGACGCCGATCCAGTGGGCAGCCGAGGTAGGGCTGCTCGGTCCCGGCACCATTCTCGGCCATGCCATGTTCCTCGACACGCACTCGTGGGTGCGCTGGTGGACCAAGACCGACCTCAAGCTCATCGCAGACAACGGCTGCACGGTCGCCCACTGCCCGACGCCTTTCGTGCGCTATGGGCACATCCTCGAGAATTTCGGCGACTATCTGCGCGCCGGCGTCAACATGGGGCTCGGCACCGATACCACGCCCCACAACATGCTGGAGGAGATGCGCAAGGCTGCGGTTCTCGCCCGTGTCGCCGCGCGCGACATCAATACGGTTTCGACGGCCGACATGCTGCACGCGGCGACCGTCGGCGGCGCCAATGCCGTGCTGCGCCAGGACCTCGGCCGCCTCGCGCCGGGCATGAAGGCCGACATCGTGCTGATCGACCTCGAGTGCACTGAGATGGCCCCGGTGCGCGATCCGCTGCGTTCGCTCGTCTACCATGCGGCCGAGCGCGCCGTACGCGACGTTTATATCGACGGGCGCCAGGTGGTGGCGGACTTCAAGGTGCTCACCCTGAACCAGGCCGATGCCGCCGGCCGCCTCGCCGAGGCCCAGGCCCGCATGATCGCGGCGGTGCGCCAACGCGACTACAAGGCGCGCACCGCCGATCAGATCACCCCGCTGTGCCTGCCCCTGGTGTGCTGAGGAACATGTCCTGTTTGGCCAACGCAAGGATCGGTAGCCCTCCGCTCCCGCAGCTTACGTCAGAGGAACGGCGAGGCCGGAGCGATTGACAGGCGCGCACCTCTGTGACGACATTGCCGCCGATGGCGACAAGCGAGCGAGAAGCTGACGTGCCGGTGGCGCGCGGACCCTGGCTGGGTGAACAGCAGCGATTCATGCTGCTCCTGATTGCTCCGGCGGCGCTATTGCTCCTTCTGTTCCAGATCGTGCCGATCGCGATCGGAGCCAATGCCAGCTTTCGCGACTGGGCTCTCTACAATCCCAAGAAGACCTGGGTCGGCCTGGCGCACTACCTGGCTGTCCTCTCCGATCCGGCGTTCCTGCAGGTGGTGCTGCCCAACACTTTTGGCTTCATGATCCTGAGCGTGACAGGGTCGCTCGTGCTGGGGCTGGCGCTGGCCCTGCTGCTCAACCGCGCCTTCGCCGGCCAGAAGCTGGTGCAGACGGTGCTGCTGGTACCCCTGATGGTGGCCCCGGTGATCGCCGCCATCATGATGCGCTGGATGTTCAACGATCAGTTCGGCATCGTCAATGTGGTGCTGGAGGCGATCGGGTTCGACGGCCGGCCATGGCTCGTCGAGCGCGCCACGGCGTTCGGCATCATCGTGCTCACCGATATCTGGCTGTGGACACCCTGGTTCACGCTGCTGCTGCTGGCGGGCCTGCAGAGCCTGCCGAAGGAGCCCTTCGAGGCGGCGGAGATCGACGGCACCAGCGTTTGGCGAACCTTCACCCATTTGACGCTGCCGATGCTGCGGCCCGTGATCGTGGTGTGCGTCGTGATCCGGGCCATCGACGCCTTCCGCACCTTCGACATCGTCTGGACGCTGACCGGCGGGGGGCCGGGACGCTCGACCGAGCTGTTCAGCCTCTACGCCTACGTGCATGCCTTCCTCAACCTCGATCTCGGTCGGGGATCGGCGGCCGCCATTATCGGCGCCGTCATCATCCTGGTGCTCGGCATCGTGCTCTATCGCCTTGTCGACCGGCTGGCGAAGGTTTGAGGCCATGGCCCACCCCGATCAGCTTCGCCGTCCCTCCAAGCTAGGCAAGCGCCTGCTGTTCGGCGTTTCGATATCCGTCATCTGCTTCCTGTTCGCGTTCCCCGTGCTGTGGCTGATCCTGACCTCGTTGCGGCCGGAATCGGGCGTCTACTACGTGCACCGGGGAACGGAATTCACGCTGGGCAACTTCGCCGAGGTGCTGCAGGACGAGCGGATCGTGGAGGCCTTCATCAACAGCGCGGTCATTTCCACGCTTGCCACGTTCTTCTCGCTGCTGGTGACAGTGTCGAGCGGCTACATGCTCTCCCGCTTCCAGGGGCCCGCGGCGCGCACCTGGTTCGGCACCATCTACGTGTTCCGCTGCGTGCCTTACATCTCCTGGGTGCTGCCCCTCTACTTCGTGACGCAGAGCTGGGGGCTCTACGACACCTACACCGGGCTCCTGCTGCCGCACATCGCGGTGCACATCTGCTTCTTCTCGTGGCTGATGAAGGGCTTCTTCGACGGCATCGACCCCTCCATGGAGTACGCCGCCCTGATCGACGGTTGCACGCGCTGGGGCGCCTTCATCCGCGTCGCCCTGCCCGCCGCCATCCCCGCCATTGCCGCCCTCGGCGTGCTGTGCTGGCTGTTCACCTGGAACGAGTTCCTTTTCGCCCTCATCCTCACCGGCAACAGAGTGCCCGTCATCACCGTGACCATGGCGCAGTTCGTGACCGAGATGGGTCTGCGTTGGAACCTGATGGCCGCTACCGCCGTCATGGCCCTCGTGCCGGCGTTTCTGCTTGCTTTATTCGGCCAGAAGTATGTGATCCGCGGTCTGCGGATCTAGAATGAGGAAGGAATAGGGAGGATCCCCGTGCTCAAGTTCACAACAGTGCTGTCTGCAGCATTTGGCGGGTGCCTGCTTGCGGCGGGTGCTGCGCAGGCGCAGGTCAAGGAGCTGCGCATCGGCTACCAGCCGAGCCCGATCCAGGATGCATCGATCGCCATGTTCGAGACCTGGGGCGCCAAGCATGGCGTCAAGATCGTCAAGGTGCCGAACTCCTACGGCGTGTACGTCGAGAAGATGACGGCATCGCTCACCTCGAACTCCGACCAATACGACGTGATCTGGCACAACGACGACTGGGGCCAGACCTGGGCGCACCTGCTCGAGCCCACCGACGACATCGCCGAGCTCAAGTACGCCGAGAAATGGGGCATGGCCCCCGTGGTGTTCGGCAATGCCGAGGGCAAGAACACGGTCGTGCCCATGGGCCAGACCTTCAGCGTCTTCTTCTATCGCAACGATCTGGTGAAGCCGGAGGAGGTGCCGAAGACACTCGAAGAGGTCGTCACGGTCGGCAAGCGGCTGCAGGCCGAGGGCAAGGTCAAGTTCGGGTACGTGGGCGGCATGTCCATGAACAATAGCTGGTTCAGCTATTTCTGGTCGATGTGGGGCAACAACTGCGACGTGCTGATGCCCTTCTACGAGCGCGACAACAAGAAGCTCGCCGCCAACGGCTGGAAATCATCCATGGACCAGCCGTGCATGAAGGAGACGGTCGAGTACTGGTGGGACATGATCAACACCCACAAGCTCTCCCCGCGCGGCATGCCTGCCTACGACCGCAATGAGGCCAACGCAGTGTTCATGGCCGGTGATGCCGCCTTCACGGTCGCCGACACCCTGTGGTGGGGCACTTTCAACGACCCTGCCAAGTCCAAGGTCGCCGGCAAGGTGGGGGCAGCCAGGTTCCCGCTCGGCCCGCACCGCAAGGACCCCTTCGGCTGGGACGATATCTGGGGCTGGGCCATTCCGAAGTCCATTCCGGCCGAGCGCAAGAAGCTCGCCAAGGAAATGCTGGCAGCCATGATGGTGGACGAGGAAGGCCAGGTGAAGATGTTCAAGGCGACCGGCGCACCGCCGCCGAACACCGAGTTCTGGCCGAAGATCGCCGCCCAGGACCCTTTCATGAAGCTGCTGAAGGAATCGGTGCTCGACTCGCCCTATAAGGTGCGCGGCGCCTACTACTTCCCGCAGTGGCCGGCCGTGCACAAAGCCTTCAACGACACCGTCACCAAGGCGATCACCGGCAAGCGCGAGGACATCGCCAAGGTGCTGGCCGAGGGAGCACCGCTCGTCAGCAAGGCGGCGCAATAGCTGCAAGACCCCGCGTCGGCCGGGTCGGCGCGGGGACTCATCTGAGGAATGCGAAAGGGCAACGGGGGCGTATGGCAGCGGTCACCCTCAAGGGGGTCAACAAGCACTACGGATCGCTGTTCCACGCCGTAAAGGACGTCGATCTCGAAATTGCCGACCGGGAGTTCGTGGCCCTGGTCGGCCCATCCGGCTGCGGCAAATCCACCACGCTGCGCATGGTCGCTGGGCTGGAGGACATTTCCAGCGGAGAAATCCGCATTGGCGAGCGCCTCGTCAATCACCTGCCGCCGCGCGACCGCGATGTGGCGATGGTGTTCCAGAATTACGCGCTCTACCAGCACATGAGCGTGTACGACAACCTGGCCTTCGGTCTGCGCAACAAGCGCGTGCCGGAGGCCCAGATCAAGACGGCCATCGACCGCGCCGCCGAGATTTTGAGCCTCGGCGAGCTGCTCAAGCGCAAGCCGCGCCAGCTCTCAGGCGGCCAGCAGCAGCGCGTCGCGCTTGGGCGCTGCATCGTGCGCAACCCGAGCGTCTTCCTGTTCGACGAGCCGCTGTCCAACCTCGATGCGAAGCTGCGCGCGCAGATGCGCATCGAGATCAAGCGCCTGCACAGTCAGGTGCCGACCACCTCGGTATTCGTCACCCACGACCAGGTCGAGGCCATGACGCTGGGCGACCGCGTGGTCGTCATGCGCGACGGGCGCGTGCAGCAGATCGGCACGCCGCTCACCGTCTACGCCAAGCCGGCCAACAAGTTCGTGGCCGGATTCATCGGCGCGCCGGCCATGAACTTCCTCGATGTCGAGATCAAGGGCGACGGTGACACGCTGACCGCCGAGATGCCGGGCCTGGCCATAGCCGCTGCGGGCGGCGCGCTCGCAGGCTATCGCGGCCGGCGCGTTGTTATGGGCATGCGCCCCGAGCACCTCGTGCTGGGAGAGGCGGCCGCTGATCGCACCTTCCAGGCGCGTGTCGAGGTTGTGGAACAGCTCGGCTCGGAAATCCTCCTGGAGACGCGGGTCGGCGACAGCCGGGTAACGGTGGCGCGCGTTCCGGCCGAGACGCCGGTCGCCTTGGGCGATCAGGTCCGCCTCTACGTCCAGCCAGGCCGCCTGCATTTCTTCGACCCCGACACTGAGGCGCCGATCCTGGGTTGAGGGCGCCCCATTCCGGGCAATGCCGCCGGGACATCCCTTATCTGCACCGGATCGCGGGTCGATTCCATTGCGGTTTCCCGGTAGCATCGAGATCGACGGTCGACTCGGTGTCCTTGCCCAGCCGGTGGAAACCTGATGCAGCAGTTCGTCCAGCGCACCTTCAAGTCGGCCTGCCCGCACGATTGCCCGAGCGCCTGCGCGCTCGAGGTCCCGGTTCTGGCG
>DATFCC010000144.1:0-22244 GCA_035253505.1 Hyphomicrobiaceae bacterium | reverse complement strand
ACCAGAGGAAACCAGTGCTGCTGCAGCGCTGCCTTTACGACCTCGTGCCGGTTGCCCTTCGGTGACATCGGCACGACCTCCCCGCCGATCAGCTCGAAGCGCTCATCTTCCAGGATAATGCCCTTGGCCATCATCTCGCGGATCTCGGCCACTTTCCAGCGCCGGCGCGGCAGACCCTCCGCGGCCCGCGTGGTGCCGGGAAGGAGTGCAGGTCCAAGGTGCTCGTTCATGGCTCAGCAATACCACGATGATGGGAGCCAAGAAAAGTTGAGCTCCCCCGGACGCAGCATTCGATCACGCATGTAAATAAGCGAGCGGGCCACGAAACCGGGCTCGCATACTTCATGACATGCGCACGACGTGAAGATCAGTTATCCAGGAAGCTCCGCAGCTTCCGGCTGCGGCTCGGGTGCTTCAGCTTCCTGAGCGCCTTGGCTTCGATCTGGCGGATGCGCTCGCGGGTCACGGAGAACTGCTGGCCGACTTCCTCCAGGGTGTGGTCGGTGTTCATGCCGATGCCGAAGCGCATGCGCAGAACGCGCTCCTCGCGCGGGGTGAGCGAGGCGAGCACGCGCGTGGTCGTCTCGCGCAGGTTGGACTGGATGGCGGCGTCGATCGGCAGCACGGCGTTGCGGTCCTCGATGAAGTCGCCGAGGTGGCTGTCCTCTTCGTCGCCGATGGGCGTTTCGAGTGAGATCGGCTCCTTGGCGATCTTGAGCACCTTGCGCACCTTCTCGAGCGGCATGGCGAGCTTCTCGGAGAGCTCCTCCGGCGTCGGCTCGCGGCCGATCTCGTGCAGCATCTGGCGCGACGTGCGCACGATCTTGTTGATGGTCTCGATCATGTGCACGGGGATGCGGATGGTGCGCGCCTGATCGGCGATCGAGCGCGTGATCGCCTGCCGGATCCACCAGGTGGCGTAGGTGGAGAACTTGTAGCCGCGGCGGTACTCGAACTTGTCGACCGCCTTCATCAGGCCGATGTTGCCCTCCTGGATCAGGTCCAGGAACTGCAGGCCGCGGTTGGTGTACTTCTTGGCGATGGAGATGACGAGGCGCAGGTTGGCCTCCACCATCTCCTTCTTGGCCTGGCGCGCCTCGCGCTCGCCCTTCTGCACGGCCTTGACGATGCGGCGGAACTCGGTGATCTCCAGGCCCGTCTCGGAGGCCAGCGTGCGGATGTCCTCGCGGATGCCGTCGATGTGGCCCTTCTCGTGCTTGATGAACTGCACCCACTTGCGGTTTCCGGCATTGCCCATGCGCTCGATCCAGGCCTGGTCGAGCTCGTTGCCGAAGTACTCGTCGATGAAGTTCTGGCGGGGCACGCCGTAGCTGTCGGCGAGCCGCATCAGCCGGCTCTCCAGCGCCACCAGGCGCTTGTTGATGGTGTAGAGCTGCTCGACCAGGCTCTCGATGCGGGCGTTGTTGAGTGACAGGCTCTTGACGTAGCCGATGATCTCGTCGCGCAGCTTGTCGTAGCCGCGCTGCTGCTGGCGATTGAACTGCTCGCTCGCAACCTGCATCTCGACTTTCTTGTCCTGCAGCTTGCGCAGCCTCTTGTAGGTGGCGGCTATGTTGTCGAAGGTCTCGAGCACCTTCGGCTTGAGCTCCGCCTCCATGGCCGCGAGCGAGAGCGCATTCTCGAAGTCCTCATCGTCCTCCGCCTCGCCTTCCGGGCGGGGCTCGCCGTCGCCCTCGCCGTCCTCGGCCGAAGCAGGCTTGGGAGCCGGCGCGGCCTCCGGCGTGGGCGGGGTTGCCACCGGCGGGGCGGCCTTGGCCTCGGGGCCCTCGTAGGTCGCCTCCAGATCGATGATGTCGCGCAGGAGGATCTTGGCGTCCTTCAGCTCGTCCCGCCAGATGATGATGGCCTGGAAGGTGAGTGGGCTTTCGCAGAGGCCGGCGATCATGGCCTCGCGGCCGGCCTCGATGCGCTTGGCGATGGCGATCTCGCCTTCGCGCGACAGCAATTCCACCGACCCCATGTCGCGCAGGTACATGCGGACGGGATCATCGGTGCGCTCGGTGGGCTCGGCCCGTGCCTGGGTCGCGGCGGGAACGGACGCGGTCGGGACGGCTACGGCCCGGCCGGTTTCCTCCTCCTCGCCTTCATCCCCGTCCTGGGCGGCGGCCGCCTCGTCGGGGTCCTCGCTCTCCACGACCGTGATGCCCATGTCGGACAGCATCGACATGGTGTCCTCGATCTGGTCGGGGGAAACCTCCTCCGACGGCAGCACCGCGTTGAGGGCGTCGAGTGTGACGAAGCCGCGAGCCTTGGCGGTCTTGATGAACTTCTTCACCGCCGCATCCGACAGGTCCAGCAGGGGGCTGTCCTTCTCCGGCGCGTCGGCCTGGGCCGCCTGGTCGTCGGTCTTCGCTGTCATCGCCATTCCACAACTCCCGGTCACACGGCTGCAATGCAGCGCGTGGAGAATGATCATGCGGCGCAAACGGCGCTTGCAGGTCGCCTCGGCATGCGACTCACAAACGCGTTGCGTGTGGCGTGGTGCCGCCACCGCGTCCTGGTCCGGAAAGCTTCCAGTGCCTTGGCGCGAAGGCGGAGCCCGCAGCTCGCGAATCCTTCAGATGGAAGCCAACGCACGCATACACAACCAATCTGCGCTTTTCCAGTGTTCTTTTTTGCATCAACGTTCCAGCCAGCGAAAAATGCCACACGATCCCGCCGGAACGATTGAACGCAGTTCATTTCATCATTCCTGGGCCTCTGACGGCAGGGCGCGTGCCAGCCGGTCCTGAATCGCGGCAACCCGTCCCCAGGCCTCCTCGCTCGGATCGTTCTGCCATTCCTGCACTGCCGCATCGAGCGCCCGCTTCAGGCTCACTTGCGAGGTATGCAGGGCCAGGGCGTGGCGCCAGCCCATCTCCACCTCGGACGGCTCAGCTTCCGGTTCGGCAAACTTGTCGCTGCGGTGGGTGATCGCCCGCTCGGCCATGTCGACCAGCTTGCCGGCGCCCAAGCGGCTGAGTTGGGTGCGCAGTTCTCCCCTTTCAAGGGCGATATTCCGCGCAAGGAGCTCCAGCATGGCATCGCGCAGACTTGCGAGCGGCGGAGAGGTGAGGGGAAGCTCGGCGACCTCCTCGCAATGCGCCTCCAGCAGCCATGGGTGGTTGAGGAGCGTGCGGATCAGCAGCGCCTCGCGCGGAGGCAGGGGCAGGGCCCGGCCGGCGAGTTCGTTGCTGCGCGACTGAGAGGGGCCAAGCGTGGCGGCGCGGGGCAACGTGCCGAGCCGTGAGCGTTCGCTCGCCCGGGCGCCGATGCGCCAATCGAGGGCCGTATTGTCGCGGCGCCTGGCCGCGACCCGGTCGTCGCGCCGCCCGCCGGCGCCGGCGAGCTGCCGCATGAGCTTGCGGTTCTTCGCCCACAAAGTCTCGCGCAGCTCGCGCTCGTACTGGTCGCGGACAGCGCGGTCGCCGATGCGCGCCACGAGGGCCTGCAGACGGGCCTCGAGGGAGGCCCGCTGCTCGGGCGTGAGCGCAGGGTCGCCATGCCGCTCCTCCCGCTCGATGAGCACGTCGAACAGCGGCGAGGTCCGGGTGTCCAAAATCTCCTGGAAGGCGGCCGCGCCGTGCTGGCGCACGAGGTCGTCGGGATCGAGCCCCTGGGGCAGGAAGGCGAACTGCACGCTGTAGCCGGGCTTGAGATGCGGCAGCACCGTCTCGACGGCGCGGAAGGCGGCGCGGCGTCCCGCGGCATCGCCGTCGAAGCAGAGGACCGGCTCGGGCGCCATCCGCCACAGAAGCTGGACCTGGGTTTCCGTCAGCGCCGTACCGAGCGGCGCCACCGCATGCGCAAAGCCCGCCTGCGCCAGGGCGATGACGTCCATGTAGCCTTCCACGACGATGACCTGGCGCCTGTCGTGGGCGGCGGCACGGGCAGCGTGGGCGTTGTAGAGGATGGCCCCCTTGTGGAAGAGAGGGGTCTCGGGCGAGTTGAGATACTTGGCGGGTGCATCCGGATCGAGCGCGCGGCCGCCGAAGGCGATCACCCGGCCCTTCATGTCGGTGATGGGAAACATCACGCGGTGGCGGAAGCGGTCGTAGGAGACGGGAATGTCCTCCCCCGACACCAGCATGCCCGAAGCCGCCATGTCGGCTGCGGAAAAGCCGGTCTTGGCCAGATGCTCCTTGAGGGCCGAGCGGCCATTGGGAGCGTAGCCGAGGCGAAAGCGGGCAGCGGTGGCGGCGGAGAGCCCGCGCCGGTCGAGGTACCGGCGAACATCCGTGCCGCCACCGGCCGCAAGCTGCGCCTCGAAGAAGCGCGCTGAGGCCTCCAGCAGGGCGTGCAGCCGGCCGCGCTGGTCCTCCTGCTCGGCCTCGCGCGGGCCGGCCTTGGGCATCGCCACGCCGGCTTCCTCGGCCAGCCGCTCGACGGCCTCTGGAAAGCTCAGGCCCTCGGTCAGCATGACGAACTTGAAGATGTCGCCGTTCTGCCCCGAGGAGAAGTCGAACCACGAGCCCTTGTGATCGTTGACGAAGAACGAGGGCGTGCGCTCCTGCTTGAAGGGCGACAGCCCCTTCATCTCGCGGCCGGCGCGCTTGAGGGGCACTTTGCGCGCCACCACCTGGCTGACGGGCAGCCGGGCGCGAATCTCATCGAGCAGGGACGGCGGAAAGCGCATAGGCCTCGAATCACGCAGGGTTCGAACGTCTCCTTAAGTGATTCGCCGCGACTTCCCTCGTCACGGGAGCGAGATCGGCCGCCGGCCACCGCTTTCCACAGCGGCGACCACGACAGGTCGGTGGCCGCGAGGCCGTGCGCGGGTTCGTCTACTTGAGAAGGTCCTTCACCAGACCGCTGGCCTTGCCGAAGTCCATGCGGCCGGCGTAGCGCTCCTTCAAGGCGCCCATCACCTTGCCCATGTCCTTGGGGCTGGCGGCGCCCACCTCCTTGATTGCGGCGGAAATGGCCTCGCGGGCTTCCGCCTCGGTCATCTGCTTGGGCAGGAACTCCTCGATGACGGCGATCTCGAGGGCCTCCTGCCCGGCCTGCTCCCGGCGCCCGGCCTTCTCGTAGATGGAGAGCGATTCGCGCCGCTGCTTGATCATCCTCTGCAGCAGGGCGGGGATCTCGGCATCCGGGATGGTGGACTTGGCGGCGATGTCGCTCTGCTGCAGGGCGGCGCTGATCAGGCGCAGGGCCGACAGCCGCGGCTTGTTCTGCGCCTTGAGGGCAGCTCTCGTCTCGGCCATCAACCGCTCGCGCATCGCTCGTCCTCCGTGAGGCAGCAGTCATCTATGCCCGCGCTCGTTCGGTCGCAAGCCCGCGTTGACCCCCGGCAGGGCTTACCTTAGTAGCTCCGCCAGCATCATCGAGGACGCCATGGTTACGGACAATCCTGCCTCCAGACCCTGGATCGAGGAGCCCATGACCGGGCGGCTCGTGCTGGCGGACGGCACGGTGATCGCCGGGCGCGGGCTCGGGGCGATCGGCTCGGCCGTCGGCGAGGTCTGCTTCAATACCGCCATGACAGGCTATCAGGAGATCCTGACCGACCCCTCCTACGCCGGCCAGATCATCACCTTCACGTTTCCCCACATCGGCAACGTCGGCGCCAACCGCGAGGACACGGAGACGTCCAACCTCGCCACGCGGTCGGGCGTGCGCGGATGCGTGCTGCGCGCCGACGTCACTGGGCCTTCCAATTACCGGGCGGCGGAGCATCTCGACGCCTGGCTCAAAGCGCGCGGCATCATCGCCATCACCGGCGTCGATACCCGGGCGCTCACCGCGCGCATCCGGCAGGAGGGGATGCCCAATGGCGTGATCGCGCACGAGCCTGCGGCAGAGTTCGACATCGAGAGGCTCAAGGCGGAAGCCAGAGCCTGGCCCGGCCTGCTCGGCCTCGATCTGGTGCCGGAGGTGACCGCAGGTCAAAGCTACACGTGGGATGAATCGGCCTGGGCCTGGGGCAAGGGCTACGGCCGGCAGGAGAAGCCGGAATGGCACGTGGTGGCCGTCGATTATGGATTGAAGCGCAACATCCTGCGCTGCCTGGCGGCGTCCGGTTGCAAGGTGACGGTGGTGCCGGCCACGGCGAGTGCCGAGGAGATATTGGAGCGCAAGCCGGACGGCATCTTCCTCTCCAACGGCCCCGGCGATCCGGCGGCAACCGGCACCTACGCGGTGCCGGAAATCAAGAAGCTGATCGGCTCCGGCAAGCCCGTATTCGGCATCTGTCTCGGCCATCAGATGCTTGGGCTCGCCATCGGCGCCCGGACGCACAAGATGCACCAGGGCCACCACGGCGCCAATCACCCGGTGAAGGACTTCACCACCGGCAAGGTCGAGATCACGTCGATGAACCACGGCTTCGCCGTCGACCGGGAGACGTTGCCGCCGGAAGCCGAGGAGACGCATCGCTCGCTCTTCGACGGATCCAACTGCGGCCTGCGCCTCAAGGGCAAGCCGGTGTTCTCCGTGCAGTATCATCCGGAGGCCTCGCCCGGGCCCGAGGACAGCCACTACCTGTTCCGCAGGTTCATCAACCTGATCCGCGAGCAGAAGGGGCTTCCCGCCCGGGAGGAGAGGTGAGAAGGTCCCCCCAATCCGGCTAGAGGAGACGCGCCATGGCACTCTCGGTTCGCCCGCTCACTCCGACCGTCGGCGCCGAGATCGGTGGCGTGAACCTTGCGGCGCTCGGTGGCTCCGACTTCGCCGAGATCGAGGCCGCGTGGCATCGCTATGGCGCCTTGCTGTTTCGCGGCCAGAAGCTCACCGACGACGACCTCATCGCCTTCAGCAAGCAGCTCGGCGAACTCGACCCGCCCCCCAATCAGGAGCACGGGCGGCAGAGCCCCCCAGGCTATCCCGACGTCTACGTCGTCTCCAACGTGCTCGACGACAAGGGCCAGCCCATCGGCGCGCTCGGTGCAGGCGAGGCCGTCTGGCACACGGACATGAGCTATCTCGATCTGCCGCCCGATGCGTCGATGCTCTATGCGCTGGAAGTTCCGCCCGAGGGCGGAGACACCTGGGTCTGCGGCATGGAGGCGGCATGGGCCGCATTGCCTGACGCCTTGAAGGCGAAGCTGAAGGGCCGGCGCATCAAGCACGACGGCACCTACAACAGCGGCGGATATCTGCGACAGGGCGTGACGCCGACCGACGATCCCCACAAGGCACCTGGGGCGTGGCATCCGGCGGTCTGCCGGCATCCCGTCACGGGCGCCGCAAGCCTCTATCTCGGCCGGCGCCGCAATTCGTACATCGAGGGGCTGTCGCCGGCGGAGTCATCCAGCCTGCTCGACACGCTGTGGGCGCATATCGACCGACCCGACCTGAGATATGTCCACAAGTGGCGCGTGGGCGACCTGCTGCTGTGGGACAACCGTTCCACCATGCACCGCCGCGATCCCTTCGATGCCGCCGCCCGCCGCGTGATGCATCGCACGCAGATCAAGGGCAAACACCGGCCACAGGCCTATTACGCCTAGCCGAGCTGGACTGGGTGCGGCTGCGGGGGCGGGCTGATGGCTTCGCCCCGCCGGAGTGCTAGGCTGGCGGAATGAACGAACTTCCGCGCGGGCCAAAGTCCCGGCCTACCACCCAGGCCGCCGAAGGCGTGCCCCGTACCCTGTCCACGCGCGTGCATCGCGCGCCGCGCCCCGATGGCTACGCGAGCGTTGCGGATGTTGCCCCGACCGTGCTTGTGCAATCCGCTATCGTTCCGAGCCTAACCCTCAAGCTCGCCGACCTGCCTGTCGAGTGATCTCGCGCTTTGGCAGATATGCCGTTCCTGCGCTCGCTGCCGCGTGCACCTTCTTCTGCGCAGGCCATGCGGCCGCGGCCGAATGCGCGCGCCCGGACGGCGCCGCGTTTCGCGACGTGCATTGGCGCCATGAGCAACCGGCCCATCCGCTGGCGGGGCAAGTGCTCAAGGGCGAAGCGCCGATCCCGATCGCAGCCGATGCTTGCCGGCGGACGCCCCTGCAGCAGTTGATCGCCGACGTCTGGGCTACGATCCGGGCGGGCGGCTTCGTCCTGCTCGGAGAGGTGCACGACAATCCCGAGCACCACCGCGTGCGGGGCGATATCCTGTGGCCGCGCCTGGACAGCCTGGCGCGCCCGGACGCAGGCAAGACGGCGGCCGTCTTCGAGCACATCCGCCCCGATCAGCGTCCGGCGCTCGAGACCTTCTACCGCAAGGCGGCGCGGAGCCGTCGCCTCTGGCGCGCACCCGACCTGCTCCGCCTCCTGGATTGGAGCAACACCGGCTGGCCCGACGCCGCGATGTTCTATCCCCTCTTTGACGCGGCCCTGTGGGCGAAGATGCCGATCCTGCCCGGTAATGCCGTTCGCGCTGAGGTGCGTGCGCTGGCTCGCTCGGGTGTCGCCGCGCTGCCCGCCGAGGAGCGCGTTGCAGCGCAAGCCGCCGACGCGCTCCCAAAGCCTCTCGCCGACGCCCTGCTGGCCGAGCTCGAAGCCTCTCACTGTGGGGCAATGCCGGCTGCCGCATTCGCCGGCATGGGTCTCGCACAACGCTATACCGATGCCGTCCTGGCGCGCTCGCTCAAGGATGCCGCCGGGGAGAAAGGCAGCGCCTTCCTAATGGCCGGAAACGGGCACGTGCGGACGGATCGGGGGGTGCCCTGGCATCTGCGTCGCCTCGCGCCCGGGCGGGACGTGGTGGCGGTCATGCTACTGGAGGTCGAGGACGGCAAGGACGATCCGAAGAGCTATGTCCCCCGCGATCCCTCCGGCGACCCGGCGGCCGACTACATCCTGTTCACGCCCCGCCAGGCCCGCCCCGATCCGTGCGAGCAGTTCCGCAGGGGAACCGAGCCAAAGCGATAGCCTGCCGGCCCTGTGCTGCGGCGGATTGGCTGCGGTCAGCCTCGGCGGGGCTATAGCCAAGCCCGGTGCGCTGCCATATGAAGCGGCCTCATGCCGAAGCGCACCGACATCCAGTCGATCCTCATCATCGGCGCGGGCCCGATCGTCATCGGGCAGGCCTGCGAGTTCGATTATTCCGGTACCCAGGCCTGCAAGGCTCTGAAGGCCGAGGGCTACCGCATCGTCCTGGTCAATTCCAATCCAGCGACGATCATGACCGATCCGGAGCTGGCCGATGCAACCTATATCGAGCCGATCACGCCCGAGGTCGTGGCCAAGATCATCGAGCGCGAGCGCCCCGATGCCCTGCTGCCGACCATGGGCGGGCAGACGGCGCTCAACACGGCGCTGGCGCTGGACAAGCAGGGGGTGCTCGCCAAGTTCGGCGTCGAGATGATCGGCGCCAAGGCGGATGCCATCGCCAAGGCGGAGGATCGCCAGCTCTTCCGCGAGGCCATGGCCCGCATCGGCCTGGAGACGCCCAAGTCGATGCTGGCGCACAACCGCGCCGAGGCACTGGCCGCGCTCGAGCACGTGGGCCTGCCGGCGATCATCCGGCCGTCCTTCACGCTCGGGGGCACCGGCGGCGGGGTCGGCTACAACCGCGAGGAGTTCGCCGAGATCGTCGAGCGCGGCCTCGACGCCTCGCCCACCAGCCAGGTGCTGATCGAGGAGAGCGTGCTCGGCTGGAAAGAGTTCGAGATGGAGGTTGTGCGCGACCGCGCGGACAACTGCATCATCGTCTGCTCGATCGAGAACGTCGATCCGATGGGTGTGCATACCGGCGACAGCATCACCGTGGCGCCGGCTTTGACGCTCACGGACAAGGAATACCAGATCATGCGCAACGCCTCGATCGCGGTGCTGCGCGAGATCGGGGTGGAGACGGGCGGCTCCAACGTGCAGTTCGCGGTCAATCCGGCGGACGGCCGCCTCGTCATCATCGAGATGAACCCGCGCGTGTCGCGATCCTCTGCGCTCGCCTCCAAGGCCACCGGCTTCCCGATCGCCAAGGTCGCCGCCCGGTTGGCCGTGGGCTACACGCTGGACGAGCTCGCCAACGACATCACGGGCGGGGCGACACCCGCGTCCTTCGAGCCGACCATCGACTACGTGGTGACCAAGATCCCGCGCTTCGCCTTCGAGAAGTTCGCCGGCGCCGAGCGCACGCTCACCACCTCGATGAAGTCGGTCGGCGAGGTGATGGCCATCGGCCGCACCTTTGCCGAGAGCCTGCAGAAGGCTTTGCGCGGGCTGGAGAACGGACTGACCGGCCTCGACGATCTCGAGCTCGACGGCATCGGCCAGGGCGACGACAAGAACGTGATCCGCGCGGCGCTGGGAACGCCGACGCCTGACCGCATTTTGAAAGTGGCGCAAGCCATGCGGCTGGGGGTGGATCACGAGCAGATCCACGGCTCCTGCAAGATCGACCCCTGGTTCCTCGAGCGCATCCAGGAGATCATCGACCAGGAGGCCAGGGTGACCGCGCACGGGCTGCCGGCCTTGCCAGAGCCGATGCGCTCTCTCAAGTCGATGGGCTTCTCGGATGCCCGGCTGGCAAAGCTGGCGAAGCTGCCGGAGGCGGAGGTGCGCAAACGGCGCATCGCGCTCGGCGTGCGGCCTGTGTTCAAGCGCATCGATACATGCGCGGCCGAGTTCGCATCGCCCACTGCGTACATGTACTCGACCTACGAGCGCGGCCTGACGGGGACTCCGGCATGCGAGGCGGCGCCGTCGGAACGCGACAAGGTGATGATCCTCGGCGGTGGGCCCAACCGGATCGGCCAGGGCATCGAGTTCGACTACTGCTGCTGCCACGCCTGCTTTGCGCTGTCCAAGGCGGGCACCGAAACCATCATGATCAACTGCAATCCGGAGACGGTATCCACGGACTACGACACCTCCGACCGGCTCTACTTCGAGCCGCTAACCGCCGAGGACGTGCTCGAGATCATTGCCGTCGAGCAGTCCAACGGCCACCTCAGGGGCGTGATCGTGCAGTTCGGCGGCCAGACGCCGCTGAAGCTGGCGCATCCGCTGGAGGAGGCGGGCGTGCCGATCCTCGGCACGTCGCCGGATGCGATCGACCTCGCCGAGGACCGCGACCGCTTCAAGGCGCTGGTCGACAGGCTGGCGTTGAAGCAGCCGGAGAGCGGGATCGCCCGCACCCTCGCCGAGGCGCGCAGCGTCGCCGAGAAGCTCGGCTATCCCGTCATGATCCGCCCCTCATACGTGCTCGGCGGACGGGCCATGGAAATCGTCGCCGACAGCAGCGAGATCGACCGCTACCTGGCCCGGCTGTCGGCGACCCTGGACCAGCCCTCCGAGCTCACCGTCTCCAGCGAGCGGCCCCTGCTGATTGATCGCTATCTGTCGGATGCCACCGAGGTTGACGTCGATTGCCTCTGCGACGGCAAGGACACGTTCATCGCCGGCATCATGGAGCACATCGAGGAGGCGGGTATCCATTCCGGGGACAGCGCGTGCTCGCTGCCGGCGCATTCGCTGCCGTCCTCCGTCATCGTCCGCCTCGAGAAGCAGACGCGCGATCTGGCGCTGGCGCTGGACGTGGTCGGCCTGATGAACGTGCAGTACGCGGTCAAAGGCCGCGACATCTACATCCTGGAGGTCAATCCGCGCGCGTCGCGCACGGTGCCGTTCGTGGCCAAGGTGATCGGCAAGCCCATCGCCGGCATTGCCGCGCGCATCATGAACGGAGAGGCGCTCGCCTCCTTCGGACTGAGATCGCAGCGTCTCGGGCACGTCGCCGTCAAGGAAGCCGTGTTCCCGTTCGCCCGCTTTCCGGGCGTCGATCCGATCCTGGGCCCCGAGATGCGCTCGACCGGCGAGGTGATGGGCATCGACCGCGACTACGCCATGGCGTTCGCCAAGAGCCAGCTCGGCGCCGGCAACATGCTGCCCATGAAGGGCTCGGTGTTCGTGTCGGTCAGGGATGCGGACAAGGAGGGCATCCTGGGTGCCGTGCGCGATCTCGTCGACCTCGGTTTCCGCATCCTGGCGACCCGCGGCACCCGCCGGGCGCTGGCAGCGCACGGCATTCCCTGCGAGCAGGTCAACAAGGTTCTGGAAGGGCGGCCGCACATCGTCGATCTCATGAAGAACGGCGAGGCGCACCTGGTGTTCAACACCACGGAAGGTGCCAAGGCGCTGGCCGATTCCAAGGATATCCGCCGCACTGCCTTGCTCAATCACATCCCGTACTATACAACCTTGGCTGGTGCATTGGCGGCGACCCAAGCAATCAAAGCGCTTGCGTCGGGCACCCTTACGGTGGCGCCGCTGCAGTCCTACGTAACCGACGCCTTCTGAGGACGCTCCGGATGCCGGCCCGCAATGGCTGGCGAAAATCGGAGGCCTGAGTGAAACTGTGTGCGGGTAAGAGGCGTTGTGTTCGGGCCGTTTTGAGAGAATGACCATGGCCATGGAAAAAGTGCCGATGACCGTCGAGGGGTTCAAAAGCCTCGAGGCCGAGCTGCACCGCCTCAAGGTCGAGGAGCGGCCCCGCATCATCCAGCAGATCGCCGACGCCCGCGAGCATGGCGACCTGTCGGAGAATGCCGAGTATCACGCGGCCAAGGAGGCCCAGGGCCTCAACGAGGCCAAGGTGGCGGAGATCGAGGACAAGATCGGCCGCGCCGAGATCATCGATCCGGCCAAGCTCAGCGGCACCACCGTCAAGTTCGGCGCGACGGTGACCCTGGAGGACGAGGATTCCGGGGAGAAGGTCAAGTACAAGATCGTCGGTGAGCACGAGGCCAACGTTCGCGACGGGAAGATCTCGATCGTATCGCCGATTGCGCGCGCCCTGATTGGCAAGTCGAAGGGCGACAGCGCGGAGGTGACCACGCCGCGCGGCACGCGCAGCTACGAGGTCCTGAAGATCGAGTACAAGTAGGCCCCGACCCGGAGCATCCCTCACGGGTCGCGCCCATCCCCCGGGCCCTGTGGCCATTCTGCCATGTCAAGCACGCCGTGAACGGGCAGGCCGAGGGTCGGTACGGGGCGCATCGGCGGGGCTAAGGCCCACACTTTGCCTGAGTTTTGCTTTCGGCTGGTCTTTTCCACAGCACGGCATGCCCTGCGTGGAGAAGCTCACGCGTCGTTGCGGATTGTTCTAAGGTTGCCGGGTTTTCGGGGGGTGGCCATCTGAGGGTTGGCCAGAACATGTTATTGCGTTGCTGCATTCGCGGGGCTCTTGCAGCCCTCATGATCGGGGTGGGAGCGACGGTCGCCGGGGGCGCGACCGGACGTGATAGTGTTGGCTGGCCGCCTGCCGTTGGGAACGAGCGCGGCTATCCGGACCTGGTGCGGCCGGAGGAGCTGGCCGCTACGGCGCAAACATACATCAGGCTGGCGGGGCGAAGGCGCGGAGAGATGCCGCGGCACATGATGCCGCCGCCCCCCGCACCCCCGGCCCAACCGCCGAAAGCCGCGCAGGCGGAACCAGCCGCGCCCCCCTCGCAAGCGATCAAACCTCCCGCCGCACCGGCCGCTCCCGCGCCGGCTGCCGTCAAGCCGCAGCCGCCTGTTGCGGCGCGCGGACAGCAGCGCCACCGGGGCAGAGGCGTGGGGCCGCCCCAGCCACCACCTGCCGTCCATGCCGAGCCAGCCCCGGCTGCCGCGCAGGCGGCTGTTCAGGCGCGTCAGCGCGCCGAGGAAATGCTGGAAAAGCAAGCGCGCCGAGAACGGCAGGAGGCGGAGCGCCACGTTGCGGAACGTGAGCGGCAGGAGGTCGAAAGGCGCCGGGTGCAGCGCGAGCAGGAGGAGGTTGTGCGCCGCCGGGCACAGCGCGAGCAACAGGAGCTGGCGCAGCACAGGGAGAAGGAACGCGAGATCCACCCTGCACCACGGCACGCCGAGAAGCGTGAGGAGCAAAAACAGCGCCACGCCGAGGAGCGTGAGGAGCGCCGGGCGGAGAAGCATGAAGAGTTCGCGCAGCGCCTGAAGAAGCGAATGGAGGAGCGCGAGCGGCGCATCGCCGAGAAGCGCGAACGGGAGCTGGCCGAGAAGAAAGCGGCGGAAGAGGCTGCCAGGAAGGCTGCCGAGGAGGCGGCAGCCAAGAAGGCGGCGGAGGCGGCGGCGAGGAAGCTGGCAGAGGCAGCCGCAGCCAAGAGGCGGGAAGAAGAGCAGAAGGCCAGGGAACTGGCTCAGAAGCTCCAGGCGAAGCTGCCGACGCCTGCGCCGGTCGTGCCTTCCCAGGCGCCGGCGGCGAAGGAGGTCATCCAGGAGGTCGTGAAGGAGGTCAGCAAGGCGGTCGAACCTGTTGCGATCGCAAAAACGCAGTCGGAAGGTCAATTCGAAGGCCCGATAATGCGTGCCGGCATTCCTGTCGAGAAGGAGGCGGGGGACCCCAAGTTGGTGGGCCGGCTGACTGAAGAAGGCGCAGGGAGACGGCTCGGCGGCGGCGCCATCCTGGGCTTGCCGCGGCTACCCCCTCCGCCGGAAATCTACAAGGCCGGCGAATTGCTGCTGCCGAACCCCTCCCCGTCCATTCTCGCGGAACTGCGCAAGCGCGGTTATCTCGTTGGCGCGCTGACCCCTCATGGGGCGGTGCAGATCACCTTGCCTGCCGGCGCGCCGCAGGCCTGGGAGCTCCAGCGCGAGCTCGAAAAGAGTTTTCCTGGCGAGAACGTCGGCCTCAACTTCATCTACAAGCCCTACCACGAGGCGACCAAAGACAGCGCTTATCCAAAGCCGATCGCGCGGGGCCGCGGGACGGGCTGCAGCGAGGAGCAGTGTTACGGTCGCGGGATCATCGCCTGGAAAGGCGAGCTGGCAGCCTGCGCTGCCGGCGTCTCGATCGGCCTGATCGACACCATGGTCGACCGCAAGCATCCGGTGTTCGCCCACACGAACCTGGAGGTGCACAACGTTGCGTTCAAGCACGACGCGCCGGCCGCGCGGCACTGGCACGGTACGGGCGTCCTGTCCGTGATGGCGGGAGGTGCCGACAGCCGCGTGCCGGGCCTCATCCCCGATGCGCGGTATGTTGCGGTCAATGCCTTCTTCACCAACAGCAAGGGCGAGCTGGAGACCGATACCGCGCACCTGACCGAGGCCCTGGCATTGCTGGACAAGGCCGGCGTGCGCATCGTCAACATGAGCATCGTCGGCCCGAGCGACGATCTCGTGCATGACCGTATCGCCGACATGGCGCGCCGCGGCGTGGTATTCGTTGCGGCGGCGGGCAACGGCGGGCCGGACGCGCCCGCAGGCTATCCGGCCGCTTACGAGGAGGTCATCGCCGTCACGGCCGTCGATCGCAGGCGAGGCAGCTACGACAGCGCCAACCGCGGCACCTATATCGACGTCGCCGCTCCGGGTGTGCAGATCCTGACGGCTCTACCCGATGGTCAGCTTGGGATGCTGAGCGGCACGTCGTTTGCCGCCCCCTTCGTGACATCCGTCGTTGCCGTCGCTTACGAGGACACGCAGCTCGCGCGTGCTGCAGGCAATGGCGCCGACCATGAAGCCCCCAAGGCGGTGATGCTGTCGAAGCTGTTCGGCAAGGAAGAGCTTGCCAAGCGCAGTCCGGTCTATGGCCATGGCGTCATCCGGGCGCCGGCATACTGCGGCAAGCAGATGTGGAGTGCTGCCGTCGCCCCGGTCGGAGCGCCCACTGCAGCGTCGACTATCGGAGGCTGGTCCGCCTTCATCCAGCCGTCGTCGCTGTTCGGGGCACGCCGCCACTGAATGTACGGACAGGCGCGGCGGCTCCGGCGGACTTGGGACCGGGGACCTACCTGCCCGTGCTCCACTGCTGCTCGATCAGGCGCTGTTCCTCGTTGCGGTCGAGCACGTCGCCCTGCTTGATCCGGGCCCTGAGCGCGTCGAGCCCATCATCCGCTCCGGCTGCGGGGGCGAACTTGCCCGGCGCGGGTGCTGCCGCGGGCGGCCCCGGATCGGTTTGGGCGATGATGTTCCAGGCTCCATCCGCTTTCCGGCAGGCCATCCCTTCCGACCGCAGGGCAGGCGCGTACGTGACCTCGAACTGCCGGCACCAGGCGCCGCGCGCGGTCGCAAACGTGTACGTCGGCTGCAAGGTGACACCCTCGGCGATGCGGGCGGAGGACCCGCGCGGTGTCGATTCCAGCGCCTGCTGCAGCGCGCCGGAAGCGGCAAATCCCCCGGACTCAGGCGGCACGGGTGTTGTGTAGTGGATCACCCATCCGAGGCCTGCGGCGACGACGAGAGCGGGAATGGCGGTGGCGAGGGAGAAGGTCGGCATGCGGAAGGCTTCGAGGAAGCGTGCGAATGCGCTTGCTCCAGCGCCCGGCGCCCGTGCGAGCCCTGGCGCCTTCAGGACGCGCAGCAGCTTGTCCGGCACGGGGGCGGACAGGACGGAATCGAAGGGCCGCGCGACCATGGCGCGCGTGAACACGAAGCTCTCGTACCGCTGCATCAACTCCGGATCGCGCGAGAGCGCCTCCCTGACGACCTCGCGCTGCTCGGGTGTGAGGCCGCCATCGGCGTAGATCATGATCACGTCGTCTGACATCTGCTCGTCTCGGTGGTTGTCGGTCATGTGCGGGTGCCCGGCTTTGCGGGTTGTGGACGGGGCGTGGTCGCGCTCGGTTGGCCTTCCAGGCGCGCATGCAGCTCGCGGCGCGCACGCGCCAGTCTGCTCATCACCGTGCCAATGGGGGTCTGGGTCACCTCGGCTGCTTCCTTGTAGGAAAGGCCGTCGATGCACACGAGGGCGATGAGGACGCGCTGGTCCTCGGGCAGATAGGCCATGGCCGCGTTGACGGCTTCGAGCGTCAGCCGGCTCTCCACCACATCGCGGCCATTGGGGCCCGACAGCGCTTCTGCCGCCTCCACGTCGACCTTGACGCCCCGCACCTTGCGAGCGCGCATGCGATCCAGCCAGAGATTTTGCGCTATGCGGTACATCCAGCTATCGAGCCGTGTTCCCGGTTGCCATTGGTCGACCCGTGACAAGGCGCGCATGCAGGTTTCCTGGACCAGATCGTCGCCTTGGTCGACGTCCCCGGTCAGGCCCACGGCAAAGCGCCTCAGACGCGGCAACAGCTCGACCATCCGGTTACGGATCTCGTCCGTCACGCGCCTGCCTCCCCGCGGGTCGACAACACAACGTGCCGCCATGAGGAATATTTCAGGGTTGGCGCAACCGCCGCGTGCGCAAGGCCGGAAGCTGTGACAATTGTGTGTCTCATCGGGCACGGCGCCCACGGGCCAGGGCCACCGGCACGCCCGGCTCGAATTTGACACGGCGGATGACCAGCGTGGTCTTGACGCTGGCAACATTGCCGGCGGTCGTCAGCTCGTCGATCACGAAATCCTGGAACGATGTCAGGTCGGGGGCTACGCATTTGAGAAGAAAGTCGGTTTCGCCCGAGAGCATGTAGCATTCGCGCACCAGCGGCCACGACAGGACCAGGTTCTCGAACGTGCGCAGGTCGGTCTCGGCCTGGCTGTGCAGGCCGACCATGGCGAAGGCGATAACCTCGAAGCCGACGCTCTTCTCGTCCAGCATGCCGAAATAGCCGGCGATCATGCCCGCCTGCTCGAGGGCGCGGACACGCCGCAAGCAGGGCGGCGGGGAAATTCCCACCCTGCGGGCGAGGTCGACGTTGCTGATACGGCCGTTGGCCTGCAGTTCCTTCAGGATGCGCCAATCGGTAGCATCGAGGCGGGCACGCATGGGACTAAGACTCCGCGGTTGGCACGCGCGAGTCTGTCCCAGAGGGCGCCTCTGAGCAACTTTGTTTCTCCCGTGAGACAGAAATCGGGAGCCTCGTGAGAATAAATGGCCGAAGCGCCCGAGAGCACCGCCGGCCGGTCGGGCTGGATCATCAGCGACGGCAAGGCCGGCAATGACGCGCAGTCGCGAGGCGTGTTCGATGCATTGGCTCTCGACTACGAGGTCAAGCCCATCGCCCCTACGGGATTGTGGCATGCGCTCGCGCCATGGGCTCCGGTCAGCCCGGCCGAGCATTTCGGCACTCCGCAGAGTCAATTCCATCCGCCCTGGCCCGACTTCGCCATCGCGATCGGGCGGCTGACCACACCCTACATTCGCCGCCTCAGGCGGCTCGCCGGCACCGCCACGTACACGATCATCCTGCTGGACCCGAAGGTGCCGCTCAGAACCGCGGACCTGTTCTGGGTGCCGCAGCATGACACGCTGCGCGGGCCCAACGTGATCACAACTCTGACAGCGCCGCACAGCTTTACGATCGAGCGCCTGCAGCAGCTCCGCCGGACGGTGCCGCCCGACATCGCAGCCCTGCCGAGCCCGCGCGTGGCAGTCTTGCTCGGCGGTCCCAACGGCGACTACAAGTACACGGATGCCGCCCTCGGTCGCCTGTGCGCCGCTCTGCGGGCGCTGGCGGACCAAGGTGCGGGCCTCATGATCACACCGTCACGTCGAACGCCCTTGCAAGTGGTGGCACTGGTGCGCCAGGCGACCAGCCGCGCTCACCGCGTGCTCTGGGACGGCACCGGCGCCAACCCCTATCCCGCATTTCTCGCTCATGCCGACGCGTTCATCGTGCCGGCCGATTCCGTCAACATGACGGGCGAGCCCTGTGTCACCGGCAAACCGATCTACGTGTTCGAGCCGGAAGGGGGCTCGCGCAAGTTCGCCCGCTTTCACGAAGCCTTGCGGCGCCACGGCGCCACGCGACCATTGCCCGAGCGGTTCGAGCGGCTCGAGGCGTGGACGTATCGCCCGCTCCTTGCCGCGGACGTCATAGCTGCGGAGATTGCCCGGCGCTGGTCGCGGCGGCGGCAGATGCTGGGCACGGGGCGGCGCGCAGAGGCCGGCGAGGGGTAAGTGTCGTCATGCAGGTGCCGGTCGTCTCGCTTGTCGTCGCCACCGCCATCTTCATGGAGAACACCGATTCCACGATCCTGGCGACGGCCCTGCCCACCATCGCCCGCGACCTCGATCTCGATCCGATCTCCCTCAAGCTCGCCGTCACCGCCTACCTCGTGAGCCTCGCTGTGTTCATTCCGGTCAGCGGCTGGATCGCCGACCGGATCGGTTCGTGCACGACCTTCCGCCTGGCGCTGGCGGTCTTCATGCTGGCCTCGATCGGCTGCGCTTTCTCCAACTCGCTCGGCCAGTTCGTCTTCTGGCGCGCCGCCCAGGGGCTGGGTGGTGCCATGATGGTCCCTGTCGGGCGCATGGTGGTGATCCGCACCGCTCCCAAATCGGAGCTGGTGCGGGCACTCTCCTTCATCGCCATGCCGGCCCTGATCGGGCCGATGCTGGGGCCGCCGCTCGGCGGGCTCATCGTCACCTATGCTGACTGGCGGTGGATCTTCCTCGTCAACATCCCGATCGGCGTGCTCGGCATCGTGCTGGCGACGCTCTTCATCCCGGAGATCCGCGAAGAAACGCCGCCGCTCGACATCAAGGGCTTCCTCCTGCTGGCCACGGGCTTCGGCGGCCTGATCCTGGGTGCTGCCACGCTCGGCAGGCGCATCGCTCCGCCGGAGGTGTCGGCGCTGTGCATCGCGGCCGGCGCCATCGCGCTGACGCTCTACTGGCGCCACGCGCTCGCCATTGCGCGTCCGCTGCTGGATGTACGCCTGTTGCGGCTGAGAACCTTCGAGGCGGGCATCATCGGCGCGCTGTTCTTCCGGTTCGGTGTCGGTGCCAGCGCATTCCTGCTGCCACTGATGCTGCAGCTCGGGTTTGGGCTTGATGCCTTGAGCTCGGGGCTCATCACGTTCTCGGGCGCGCTCGGCGCCCTGGCGGTGAAGCCGCTCGCGCGCGGTTTCCTGCACAGGTTCGGCTTCCGGCGGCTGTTGATCGTCAATGGCGTGCTGGCCTCCGCGGTGCTGCTGGCGAGCGCGCTCTTCACGCCCGCGACGCCGCATTTGCTGATCACGCTCGTGCTGTTGGTCGGCGGCTTTCTGCGCTCCCTGCAGTTCACCAGCCTCTCGGCCATCACCTACGCCGAGGTCGAGACGCGGCAGGTGGGCTCGGCCACCGGAATGGCGAGCGTCGGCCAGCAGGTATCCGTCAGCCTCGGCGTGGCGGTCGGGGCAATGGCGGTGGAGGCGTCCGAGTGGATGCGAGGACACGCCGTGCCCGAGACGAGCGACTTCGCCACCGCGTTCGTCGTGGTCGGCCTGATGTCGATGACGTCGGCGCTCATGATGCTGCGTCTGCCGGCCGACGCGGGCGACGAGATGTCCGGACGCCGCCTGCCCTCGCGCGAAGCGCAGCGCGCGCAAGCGGGATCAGCGGGCGGCGGCTGACCTGCGCCCGGCGGACGGGCGGCGCCGCGCGGGCTCTGCGCCCGTTGCCTTGCGCCCATGCGGCAGGCGACGGCGTTGAGGCGACAGCGAAGTCGTCACGCGACGGCGCCCGATGCACAATGGCGCCGACATGATAAGCCGAGAGCCGGGCCGGGAGGATCACGATGATTTCCAAGTTCGACAGCCTGTTCGCGGGTCACGCCGACCTCGACAACGTCGGCTACGGCGGCACGCCCATCAACGCGCGCCGCTATCCCAACGCGCATCTCGCCACCGCGCTCAGCAAGGCCGAGAACATGGCCAAGCTGATGGACGGGCTGGGCTACAACTGCTTCTGGATGGCCGAGCACCACTTCCAGCGCGAAGGCACCGAGTGCATTCCCAACAACCTGATGATGGCGGTGCATCTCGCCCACCGCACCAAGAACATCAAAATCGGCTGCGGCTTCAACATCACGCCGATGTGGCATCCGCTGCGCCTGGCCGAGGACTACGCAGTCGCCGACATTCTGACGGGCGGGCGCGTCGTGTTCGGCGTCGGCCGCGGCTACCACACGCGCGAGGTGGAGACGTTCGGCGCGCCGCTGATCGACCAGGAGGCAAATCGCGAGCTGTTCGAGGAGCAGGTCGACATCATCTTCAAGTCCTTCAACGAGGAGGCTTTCTCGCACAAGGGCAAGCACTACACGCTGCCGCCGGAGGTGCCCTATCGCGGCTATACGCTGAAAGAGCTGACGCTCGTGCCGCGTCCGTTCCGCCTGCCGGTGGAATGCTGGCAGCCGATTCAGGGCGGTTCGTCGCGGGCGCTCGACTTCATGGCCAAGCACGGCATCCAGGGCATGGTCGGCGGCGGTTCGGCCGAGGGCGGCGCCATGCACAAGGTCGTGGTCGACTGGCAGGCGGCCCACGCCAGGATCGGCAAGGAGATCGAGCTTGGCGAGCGGCTGTGCTTCGGCTTCCACTTCTACATGGCCGACAGCCGCGAGCAGGGCATGAAGGAGGCGGCGAAGTACTACGAGGAGAACATGAAGATGTTCGGCGAGCTGCGCCTGGTGCGCGCGCTTACCGAGGAGCAGATCGAGATCATGCGCGACCCCAAGAAGGCGCCCGCCGCCAAGCTGCCGCGCATCGAGGACGCGGTGAAGGCCGGCGGGTTCCTGTGCGGCAATGCCGACGACGTGATCGGGCACTTGAAGGCGCTGGAGAAGAAGTATCCCGCGCTCGATCGCATCTCCGTCAGCCTCTCCGTGGGGGTGCCGGAAAAGGTCGCCCTGGAGCAGCTCGAGCGCTTCGCCAAGGAGGTGATGCCGGCGTTCAAGGGCGCCAAGGCATCCTAGGCCGCGGGCGAACGGAAACGCGCTCTTGCGTGCAAGGGCGCGTGCGCGGCTCACAGGCAGGGGACCGTCACCATCGAGCCGATGTTGGGCGAGTACTTGCGGCATTCAGCCGATGGCGGCGTCGGAGGCGGGGGCTGGGCGCTGACGGCCTCCTTGGGACGGGCACCCGGAGCCAGCACGCGCGTCGTCTGGTTGGCCAGGGACTGGTGGATGATGCCGGAGCTGGCGTTGATGAGGTCGGCGCCGGTCTGCCAGTAGTCGGAGCCGATCGTGCGTGGCTTCAGATCGGCGATCCACGAGCTGGAGACGCCGGCCGGCGGGAAATACTTGTCGACCAGGCGCTCCCAGGCTGCGCGGTCGAGCTTGGTGGGCTGCTTGGTGACGGGGTCCATATGCGAGACCTCGTGGAACAGCCAGCTGCTGGTAAGGGCACCGAAGCGCTTCTGGCCCTGCAGGTAGATGAACACGCACATGGAGGCGCACACGTCGCCCTGCGTGACGGTGGTCTCGAGCAGGTGGGTGGTCCTGATCTGCCGGAGCACGTCGATCACGCGCTCGCCCTCGGCGACCGACCCCCCATGCGAGGAGATGCGAAACAGAACGCGCTTGGCCTGCTGCCTGCGGCTCTCGAAGGCGTCCCGGATCTGGTTGGCCATGGGGGCCGCGATGGGTCCGTTCCAGCTCATGACCATGGTGTCCGGCCGGTTGCTGGACATGCTGACCTTGAACTCGGCGCGCTGCTCCATGGCCCGGGCCGAGGCACCCAGAGCCGTCAACGCCGCGGTCAGTGCCAGGGCC
>DATFCC010000143.1:0-6029 GCA_035253505.1 Hyphomicrobiaceae bacterium | reverse complement strand
GCCGGCTTGAGCTCGGCCTCGCGCCACACAGGCTTCCAGCCGGTGTTGCCCCGCACGGCCTGGGACAGCAGCGAGAGGATGGAATACCGCATCCGCCGGGGAGTGCCGCTCGAGTTGAAACCGCTGAATCGATAAGGGGCCGCCGAACCCTTGGCAAGGATTGGGGGGCCGTGACCGCAACTTTGGGTCTCGCGCGAGGGCCATTTTCGCTTCGCCCTGGACCGCGCATTGTGGCTGCCGTCAATGAAGAGCAACTATTTAGTTGCATTTTATCGGCGGCCATGTCATGAGTACGAGCAACCAGGAGGTTGCATATGAGTGATCGCATAGAGAAGACCATCGAGCTCAACGCGCCCGTCTCCCGCGTCTGGCGTGCGCTCACCGATTATCGCGAGTTCGGCACGTGGTTCAGGGTCGACCTCGACGGCCCGTTCGTTCCAGGCCAGGCATCCCGCGGCCACATCACTTACCCAGGCTACGAGCACGTCCGGTGGGAGGCGGTGGTGCAGAAGATGGAGCCGGAGCGGTTGTTCTCCTTCACCTGGCACCCTTACGCCGTCGATCCGAAGGAGGACTACTCCAAGGAGCCGCCGACGCTTGTCGAGTTCACGTTGGAGAAAACCGAGCGGGGCACATTGCTTCGCGTGGTGGAGTCTGGTTTCGATAAGATACCGGCCAAGCGCCGCTCGGAAGCCTTCCGCATGAACGAGGGCGGGTGGAGCGAGCAGATGAAGAATATCGCAACCCATGTCGGACAAGCGCCCTAGCAAGCTTGCAACGCTGCAGACGCGCGCGTCGGTGTTCGCCGCATTGGGCGACGCCACGCGCCTGTCCGTCCTCGCCAGGCTCAGTGGCGGGGAGCCGCAGTCGATCGCGCGCCTGACGGAAGGCACCAGGCTCACCCGTCAGGCCGTCACCAAGCACCTCAAGGTGCTCGAGAACGCGGGCGTCGTTCACAGCGCCCGCGTCGGCCGTGAGAGCCGCTTCGCGCTCGATCCTCAGCCGATCGAGGACCTGCGCCGGTATCTCGACGAAGTCTCCAGGCAATGGGACGACGCCCTTGCCCGGCTGAAGGCGCACGTAGAGACCTGATGGAGCGGAAACCGCACAGCGGCAGCGGCGGCGAACAGGTGCATGTCCGTCGGGCGGGAGAGACCGATGCCGAGGCGGCATGCCAGGTGATCCGGCGTTCGATCACCGAGCTTTGCCGCGATGACCACCGCGACGATCCATCGTCTCTCAGCCTGTGGCTTGCCAACAAGACCCCGGAAAATCTCAAGGCGTGGATCGGTGACCCCGAGAACTACATGCTGGTGGCCGGAGCCGTCGGCGCCGTCATCGGCGTTGCTGCCATGCGGGGCCCGGGGAGAGTGATGCTCAACTACGTTTCGCCTGCTGCCCGCCTGCGCGGTGTCAGCAAGGCGCTGATGGCGGCACTGGAGGCGGAGGCGCGCGCAAGAGGCTTTGAGGCGTTGACGCTCGACAGCACAAGTACGGCGCGCGGCTTCTATCGCTCGATCGGCTACGACGAGGCGGGAGCGCCGAGGCCGGGTTTCGGCGTGACGCTGCGGTTTCCCATGGTCAAGGCCTTGCAGCCACGCACCTGAGGCGGCAAACGGGGCTGGCTCGTTAGTGAGCGTAGGCTTCCAGAAAGCCGCACTTGGTGCAACGATAGATCTGCATCTCGATCGTCGCACGCCCCTTGAGCTTGACGCCAGACAGCAGGCTTCGCTCGGGCGCGCCCTCCACCCAGATGCTGACCAGACGAGCACCGTAGGAGTGATCGCACACGAAACCTTCCTGCATTGCCCCGCGGCACTTGGGGCAGGACATCTCATCTCGCGGCATGCAAGTCTCCCAAGAACGCGGCGCCGATCAGCGAGGCGCATACGACGTCCGGGGCTGCAGCGCTGTCCCGCCGGGAACAAATGCGCTACTTCTTGGGCATCGCCACCGACCATTCCGTGATGCCGTAGCCGGCCTCGGCAGGGATGTGCAGGGTGCGACCCGTCTCGGTGCGGACAACGCGCGGCGTCACGCTGACGATCGCATTTCCGCGCGCGGTTGCCACCGCCTCGGCGACCGTGCGATGGCGCGACAGTTTCAGCAGGTTCATGTGCGTGGGAAAGAGCAGGGTGCGGGTGCCGGCTTCGGCATCGCGCAGAGCCTGCTGCGGCGAGATCCAGAAGCCTTCGACGGATTCGCTGCCGTCGTGCGCGCCGAGCTGTTCCACGGGTGCCGCCACCAGCAGGAAATGCGTGTCGAAGCGCTTGGGCTGCGTCTCGGGGGTGATCCAGTGCGCGAAGCGCACCATCAGGTCGGGAACGAGCAGCAGGTTTTCCGCCCGCATAAGCTCCAGGAACGTCGTTTCGTTCGCAACGATGCCCTTGCGGTAGCGCTCGACGAGAGCGTGAGCGGCGTCGGCATCCAGCAATCGCGTTGCGTCCCGGCGCCGCGCGAGCACGAGACCCGCCTCCTCGAAGGTTTCCCGCGCGGCGGCGACCATGACCGCCCGGTCGTCCGCAGCCGCTTCGCAGGGCGCCAGCTCAGCCCAGGCGGGGTCGGCATCCTGCCGATCGACCTTGCCGCCGGGGAACACCAGCGCTCCGGACGCGAAATCGATTTCATGGTGCCGCACCACCATGAACACCTCGAGACCTTCGGGCCCGTCGCGCAGGATGACGACGGTTGCCGCCGGCCGCGGGACCACGACGGCCTTGCTGGCTTGCGACATCAGCGCTGTCCCGCCGGTATCGCAGGTAACGGGAACTCGTCGAGATAGGGCTGGTATTCGGGCTCCACGTCGATCTGCAGGCTGCCGAGCAGGCGCACGACCGCATTGTAGAACGAGATGGTTATGACGAGATCGACCATGCGCTCGTGGTCGAGGTCCTTGGCGAGGGCGGCATAGGTCTTGTCCGAGATGGCGAGGTCATTGGTCATCTCGCGCGCGGCCTTGAGAACGAGCTTCGCCAGCGGCTCGAGCTTGCTGGCCTTGCCTTCGGTCTCCGCGATGAGACCGCGGATGTCATCGTCCTTGACGCCGAAGTCGCGGCCGATCTTCACGTGGTGCGACCACTCGTAGGGGGCACGGGCCAGCCAGCCGACCTGGAGGATGGCAAGCTCGCGCAGGCGCGGATCGAGGCGGCTCGTGTGGCGGATGAAGTTTCCGAGGCCGCCGAAGGCGCGCAGCCCCTTCGGGCTGTTGGCGAGCGCGCGATGCAGGGTGATGTTGCGCTTGAGCAGCTCCTGGTCTTCGGGCGCCAGGTCGGACTTGTCGAGATAGGGAACGCGAGCCATTTCGAACTTCCTCTTCAGTGATCCTGGCTGTCGCGGGCGGGAGCCTGCAGGGTGACGCCGCCGTCCACCACCAGGGTCTGGCCGGTGATGTAGCGCGCGTGGTCCGACAGCAGGAAGCGCACGGCCTGGCCGATGTCCCAGCCGGTCCCCTCGACCTTCAGCGCCGAAGCCCGGCGGCGCTGGTCGCGCGCCTCCGCGCTCATGCCGCGCGCGTAGACCATCGGCGTGTAGACCGGACCGGGTGCCACACAGTTGACGCGGATGCCGTCGGCGGCGTGGTCGACCGCCATGGCCCGCGTCAGGGCGATAACTGCTCCCTTGGAGGCCGAGTAGACCGTGAGCCCGCGCGGCCGCAGCGCCGAGATGGAGGAGATGTTGACGATGGCGCCGCGGCCTGCCGTCTTGATCATGGCCGGAATGGCGAACTTGGAGGCGAGGAACATCGGCTCGACGTTGACTTCCATCACGCGGCGCCAGTTCTCCTGCGTCTCATCGACGACCGAGCCGCGGCTGCCGATGCCGACGTTGTTGTCGAGGAAGTCCAGGCGTCCGAAGCGGTCGAGCGCGGCAGTCACCATGTCGCGGGCCTGCGCCGGCTGCATCAGGTCGGCCCGGTGTGCCGCTGCCGTGCCGCCTTCCGCCGCGATCATGGCCGCCGTGCGCTCGGCCAGGGCGCCGTCTATGTCGGCGACAAGCACTCTTACGCCGGCGCGTGCCAGCAGGATTGCGGCCGCCCGGCCGTTGCCGATGCCGTCACCCGCCGCGCCGCCGCCGGCGATGATGGCCACCTTGCCGGCTAGGCCCGCATCGTCCTCCGGCCGTCCTGCAGCATTGCTCATGGATTGCCTCCGGCGCACCGCTTGATACCGCCATGCTACGTCCCGCCGCTGTGCTAAGGATAGATGGCTACGCGCACTTGAGTGGCGGCCACGCATGGCGCACATAGGTCGCCACCCGGATGACCCTGCCTGGAACCGGAAATGCTCCAGCGGGCGTGGCAGGATCGGCAGCACCTCGAATACCTGGACAACCTGGCGGAGCGCCTCGAGCTACTGGGCTTCAGCGACCCGGCGCTCGAAGTGGTGCGGCCGCCGCGCGCGCCGGTGTCTGTCGGAGAGCGTAACGGGTCAGGCTGCGTCGGGATCGGCCGGCGGCGTCGCGGCCGGCGGCGGCTGACCGGGGCGGGCCGCGGCGGAAGCGGCGAGCCGGTTCAGCATCTCCTGGCATACCGCCTTGACAGCGATGCTCGATTCCCCCGGGTACTTCGCCGCATAGGAGCGTTCGACCGAGCTCAGGTGGGATGCGTGCTGCAGGGCGCTGGTGCGGGGCACCACCTGGGCAAACATGCGATTGTCGGCATTTTCATTGAGCCAGCGCTGGTATTCGGCCTCCACGGAGGAGTGGCCGTCGCGCATGTTGATGACGACGCCCAGATTCTCCGCGAACCCCATCTCCGGATTGAGCCCCTTGAAGCGCCGGAACACCTCGAGCCCGCAGGTGGAGACGTAGTCGGGCTTGGTCGGCGACAGGTGAAAATCCGCCTCGCGCAACCAGGATTCGGTGAGCACGGAGAGACCCGGCGGACAGTCGATCAGGATGATGTCGAACACGCCGCGCACGTGATTGAGAAGCGCGCCGATGCTGGTGCGCAGCCGCGCGTGCAGGCTCTCCTTGGACACCTCGCGCTCGAACAGCGTGAGCTGCATGTCGCTCGGTATGAGATATACGGTGCGCGCCTCGTCGACATCGGAGACCCCGCCCACGACGAAGCGCGGCCAGTCGACCGCCACGTTGTTGAGCACGCTCGCGACCAGCAGGTCGACGATGGTCAGGCCGTCCGTCTGCAGGCGGTGCAGGTTGGTGGCCGACAACAGCATGGCGCTGACGCTGGCCTGCGAGTCCGAGTCGATGATGAGGACATTCTTGCGGAAGACGGCGGAGAGGGTCTCGGCGAGAGCAAGCACCAGCGTGGACTTGCCGACGCCGCCCTTGGTGTTCATGACGGCTATGGTGTTGCGCATGCCCCGCTTTGATCCATCGCGCACATCCCGCAAGGTGCTCTGACCGAGCCCACGTCATGCGCCCGGATCATCTGCCGGTCAAATGTGGCAGACTCCGGGTGACGACTTCAAGAGCGATGCCTCAGCCCGCGCGGGCTCGGCGCCGCCGGCTCGGCGTCTGGTGACCCGGATGGCTCATGGGCGCCGCAGCCTTGGATTTGACGGCCTGGGCCGGCGCCGCGGCGTCGACCGGCTCGCGCATCTGATAGTGGTATTCGCGGTTGGGCTTCATGTCGGCAGCCGCCGCCAGCCGATTCGACATGTTGTAGAACGCGGCGACGGCGGCAATGTCCCAGATGTCGCGATCGTTGAAGCCGGCGCGGCGCAGCGCCTCGCGGTCGGCCTCCTCGATCTTGTCGGGCGCCTCGGTGAGGCGCACCGAGAAGTCGAGCATCGCCTTCTGCCGCGGCGGCAGGTCCGCCGCGCGATAGTTGTTGACCATCAGCTCGCCCATCTCGGGGTCCTTGGCGCGCTGGCGCACGGCGGCACCGTGGGAGGTGAGGCAGTAGTGGCAGTGGTTGACCGAGCTGACGGCGACCGCGATCATTTCACGCTCGAGCTTGGATAGGCCGCTGTCGCCCAGCATCAGGTCGTCGGCCATGGCGATGAAGGCCCGCAGCTTGGCGTTGTCGAAGGCGTAGGCCTTGAAGACATTCGGCACGAAGCCGA
>DATFCC010000142.1:0-3361 GCA_035253505.1 Hyphomicrobiaceae bacterium | reverse complement strand
GGCGGCCGGCTCGGCCGCCTGGCGGTGCTCGCGGGTGGCCTGGGCGCGCTGGTCTGGCGGCTCGCCGGCGCGAACAGGATCGGGCGGAGCTGCGCCACAGAGCGCGGGCGATCGGAGTGACGGACCTTGAGACAGGCGTCGATGCCCGAGAGGAACCCGGGCCGGTAGCTGCCCTTCGCCGCCAGCGCTGCCGAGGCCATGCGGTCCTCATCGACGCGCAGCGTGGCCTCCTCCGGCGCGAAGCCGGTCACCGCGCGGTAGAGCGTGCCGCCGAGCGCATACAGATCCGACCACGGCCCTTGCAGGCGTCCGTCGGTGGCATACTGCTCATGCGGCGAGTAGCCGACCTTGACGATGCCGGTCAGCGACCGGCTCATGGCTGCCACGGCCTGGCGCGCGGCGCCGAAATCGAGCAGCACGGGGCTGCCGTCGGCGCGCACGATGATGTTGTCCGGCGCGATGTCCCGGTGCAGGAAGTTGGACGCGTGCAGCATCTCGAGCGCATCGAGCAGTGGCGCCACGATGGCGTCGAGCTCCTCCTGCGTCGGCGGCCGGCCGAGATTGGCGAGCCAGGACTCCAGGCTGCGGCCGCGCTCGAAGCTCATCACCATGTAGGCGGTGGAGTTGGCCTCGAACACGCGCGAGACGCGCACGATGCTGGGGTGCTCGAAGCGCGCCAACGTGCGCGCTTCCTTGATGAAGTTGCTGCGCCCCCACTCGAAAGTCTGGCGATGGCGCTCAGACTTGGGCCGGACGCTCATGCCACGGTCGCGGTCGCCGAACTCGTCGGGGTAGTATTCCTTGAGCGCAACCGCGGTGCGCAGCGCAATGTCCTCAGCCTCGTAGGTGATGCCGAAGCCGCCCGTGCCGACCACCCGCACGATGCGGTAGGCCCCGTCGAGCACCGTCTCCGCCGGGAGAGCGAAGCGACTGTCCAAGACATACCTCCCTTTCCCTGCAGCTTCCGCTCGAAGTGTCACCGGTTCGCGATCCGGGGCACCCGGAGCGATCCTTTGGGACGAATATAGACCCGCTTGTGGCGGGCCGGGCAGTTCCGCCGGGAACACGTGGCGCCTGCCCCTACGACCTGCCGCGATAGCCTTAACACAATGCTAATGCGGCCCGTGGCACTTTACGCGCGCTGGAGCCGTCGCTCCCGCAGTGGTGGTTCGTCAGCGGGTTCTTGTCATGCGTTTGCCGTTGCGGCTGCACGTGGTTGCCGGCCTTGGATTGTGCGCGGCTGCGGGCCTTCTGGGCTCGGGATGCGCGAGCTCGGACAAGGGGTATTCCGGGGCGAGCCGGGGCGGGAGCACGGCCGCGAGCCGGCGTGTCGTCGCCTTCGGCCAGACGGTTCCCAAGGGTGGCGGCACCTATAAGGTGGGCGAGCCCTACCAGATCGACGGCCAGTGGCACACGCCGCGCGAGGAGCCCGACTACGACCGCGTCGGCGTATCCTCCTACTACGCCCACGACTTCCATGGCCGCCTGACGGCCAACGGCGAGGTGTTCGACATGTGGGCGCTGACGGCGGCCCATCCGACCTTGCCGCTGCCCTCTCTCGTCTACGTCACCAACCTGGAGAACGGGCGCACGCTGCTGCTGCGGGTGAACGACCGCGGCCCCTATGCGCGCGGCCGCGTCATCGATGTGTCGCGCGCGGCGGCCCGCTATCTGGGCTACGAGGTGAAGGGAACGGCCCGCGTGCGCGTGCGCTATGCCGGCCGGGCGCCGCTGACGGGCGACGATCGCCAGGAGCAGCGCTTCCTGGCGGGCCAGCCATGGTTCCGGGTGGCCCTTTCCCATGAGCCCGCGATGGCCGGGCGTTGAAGGCGGGCTGGCAAGCGTTGACTTGTTCGGTTCGCTGCCGCGATAGTCGGCAGGGCTGACTCGTTCGACCGATCGGAAGCACCAGGCATGCCCGTGCCCGCCTCCCTCCCGATACCGTCCTTTGCCTCCCGCTGCCTGCTTGCCGTGACGCTTGCGCTTGCGGCGCTCGCCGGCGTGAGCCAACCGGCGCGTGCCCAGGGCTCGGATGCCGGGGCGGTGGCGGTGAAGGCGCCGCAAGCCGTGCTGATGGATGCGGAGACCGGCGCGACCATTTTCGCCCGCGCTCCCGACGATCCCATGTACCCGTCCAGCATGACCAAGCTGATGACGCTGGCGGTCGCCTTCAAGGCGCTGAAAGCCCGCGAGATCAAGCTCGAGGACGAGTTCTTCATGAGCGAGTACGCCTGGCGCAAGGGCGGCGCCCCGTCGGGAACCTCGGCGATGATGGTGCCGGTCGGCAAGAAGGCGAAGGTGGAGGAGCTGATCAAGGGCATCGCGGTGCAGCTCGGCAATGACGCGGCCCTTTCCATCGCCGAGAACATGGCCGGCAACGAGGGGCTATTCGTCAAGCGCATGAACGAGGAGGCGCGCGCGATAGGCCTCAAGAAGTCGACGTTCCGCAACGCCACCGGCTTCTTCGATGCCGGCCAGCAGATGACGGCGCGCGAGGTGGCCATGTTGGCCCGGTACATCATCCGCACCTATCCCGAGTACTACGGGTTCTTCGGCCTCAAGGAGTTCACCTACCTCAGCCACCGCTTCCTCAATCGCAACCCGCTGATCACCCTCGTGCCGGGCGTGGATGGCCTGCAGCCGGGGTTCAGCAAGGAGGGTGGCTACGGCATCGTCGTCTCCGCCAAGCAGGACGGCCGCCGCCTGATCGCGGTCGTCAACGGCCTGCCGACCGCGGACGAGCGCCGCGACGATGCGCGCCGTCTCCTGGAGTGGGGCTTCCGCGGGTTCGGCGAGGCCAAGCTCTACGATGCCGGCGAAATCGTCGGCCACGCCCGGGTCTGGGGAGCCGAGCGCATGTACGTGCCGCTGACCGGCGGCAGCGACGTCAACGTCTGGCTGCCGCGCAACATGGCCAACCAGAAACTCAGGGCACATATCATCTACCAGTGGCCGCTCAAGCCGCCGCTGAAGAAGGGCGACCAGGTTGCCGTGCTGCGCGTCACCACGTCGTCCGAGGCCATGAACGAGGTGCCGCTGTTCGTCGCCGAGGACGTGGAGAGCGCGGGCACGGTGCGGCGGGGCCTTGATACGCTCCTCTGTCTGGTCACCCGCTGGCTGCCGTAATAGGGTTTTGCACGAAACTTGAGAGGAGCGGCCAGCCCGGGCCGGAAGGCCAGGGCGCGCGTGCCATGGCGTCAGGCAGGTTCGTTACATTCGAGGGCGGCGAGGGCTCCGGCAAGTCGACGCAGGCGCGCCTGCTGGTCGAGCGGCTGGCGGCGCATGGCGTCGATGCGGTGCTGACGCGCGAGCCCGGCGGATCGCCCTTCGCCGAGCGCGTTCGCGCGCTGTTGCTCGATCC
>DATFCC010000141.1:0-2830 GCA_035253505.1 Hyphomicrobiaceae bacterium | reverse complement strand
GGTCGGCGCAGAGTTGCAGATGCTGGCACCAATCTTGCTTAATTTCTGAGCCAAGGCACGCGGGAGCAAGGCCATGAAGATTCGCGCCGGCTACGAGATCGCCTACGAGTGCACGCAGCCGACGCCCATGCTGCTGATGCTGAGCGTGCACCCCTCGCGCCTGCCGGATCTGCATGGCCCCCACCGCATCGCAATCGACCCTGCGGTCGAGGCGCACGACTATCTCGATGGCTTCGGCAACATCTGCACGCGCGTCACGGCGCCGGCGGGTCGCATCACCGTCTCCACCGACTTCATCGCCAGCGACTCGGGCCTCCCCGATATCACCGTGCCGGACGCTCCCCAGATCCCCGTCGACAAGCTTCCCGACGATGTCCTCGTCTTCCTCCTCGGCAGCCGCTACTGCGACACCGACCACCTCGCCAACGAGGCCTGGGCCGCGTTCGGCAACGGTCCGACGGGCTGGGCCCGCGTGCAGGCCATCTGCGACTACGTCCACGAGCGGCTGAGCTTCGGCTACCAGCACGCCTCCGCCACGCGCACGGCCTGGGACGGCTTCCGCGAGCAGCGCGGCGTGTGCCGCGACTTCGCCCATCTCGCCATCACGCTGTGCCGCTGCATGAACATCCCCGCGCGCTACTGCACGGGCTACCTGGGCGACATCGGCATCCCCGCATCCCCCGAGCCCATGGACTTCAGCGCCTGGTTCGAGGCCTACCTCGGGGGCAAGTGGCACACCTTCGATGCGCGCCACAACAAGCCGCGCATCGGCCGCATCCTGATGGCGCGCGGCCGCGACGCCACCGACGTCGCCCTCTCCACCAGCTTCGGCGCCACCCGCTTGGCGAGCTTCAAGGTCCACACCGACGAGGTGGCAACGGGGTGACGCAGCCGCGCAGGAGCGTGTGAATGAATGGTGCGTCCGGCGGGGGGTCGGCATTGTGAGGAGTTTGGCATTGAGAGGCGACCGGCGGTGGGGCGTCATGCGGCGGCTAGGCGCAGGCGATGGGCGGTCATCAGGTTGTGGGCGAGGGCGTGCAGCAGCGCCACGGCTCTGACCTTGGCCAACCCGCGCACGAGCTGGCGACCAAGACCTCTGTTCTTGATCTGCGCATTGACGAGCTCGATGCGCTTCCTCTTGCGCATGGCCGCCTCGCCTTCGGGCGTTGCCATGCGGGCGCGCCAGTCGCGCAGCGCGGCCGGCTCGCGGGCCCGTTTGGCTGCCCGCACGCGCAGGGCATGGGCCGACACATCCATCCGGTCGGGCTTGGCCGGCGCGAACGTGGTGACCGGCCGGGGAGGCTGAGCCAGCGCCACGATGTCCTCGGCAGTGGCGTAGACGGTGTCGACGATGATGCGGCCGGGCACGACGCCGAGCCGGCGCTCGATGTCCTTCACCATCGGCCGCGCCAGCCCGCTGTCGTTGCGACGGTCGGTCGGGTCGATGGCGAGGATCAGCCCGCAGTCGGCGGTGGCCGCCACCTGCATGTTGTAACCCGGCCGAACGGCACCGTCGGCAAAGCGCATCATGCGCGCCTCGGGATCGGTTGCCGACGCGCTCGGCTCCGCCTTGCCGGCTTCCTCGGCCTTATGTGTCTTGGTGCGGGCTTCCTTCTCCGCCGCGAGCTTGTCAAGCATCGCCTTGGCGCGCGTTGCCCGCTCTCCAACCTCGCGCGCCGCGCGCTCCCTCGCCGCTTTGCGCCGACGCAGGTTGGCCGCCGGATCAGCATCGGTCTGCGCCTTCAGCGTCGCCACGCGCTCCTCGGCCAGCCGCGCCATCTCGGCCAGGCCGGCTGCCGTCTTGAACGAGCCCTTGCTCGCCGCAGCGCGAACCTTGGTGCCGTCGATGATCACCTCATCGAGGCGCACCAGCCCCTCCGCCATCAGCGCCGTCAGGCTCTCGCCGAGAAGACGGTCGAGCAGATCGCCGCTGTTACGGCGAAAGTCGGACAGGGTGTGGTAGTCGAGCGGAACGCCGCCGCGCAGCCAGCGGTAGGCCAGGTCCCCTCGGCTCAGCCGGTCGAGCTCGCGCGCCGAGCCTACTGCGTCGATGGTGGCATAGAGCCACAACGCCAAATGCACGCGCGGATCGCTCGTCGGCCGGCCAGCCTCGCCTTCGCGCGACTTGACCGCGGCATAGAGCGAGCTCAGATCCAGCGTCTCGGCGAACGCCCATACCACCCGCGCCCGGTGATCGGCCGGCAGCCATCCCTCCAGATCCACCAAATCCCACGACAGCTGCGACCGGTCCGCCTTCACCACCCGCGCTCCACCCGTCATCGCCTGCCCCCCAAATCGATCAGCCCAGTGAATCACAATCCACAACCCTTCGCCGCCATCGCGCAGGATTTTTTCACACGCTCCTTCGCGGGGATGACGTTGGCGGCGAGGTCTACTCGGCCGCTTCGGCGCGGGCGCCCTCGAGGGGCAATCCCAGCTCGGCCCACAACGTAGAGAGCGCGGCAACCAGCCGCTCGATGTCGGCGTCGGAATGCAGCGGCGTCGGCGTCAGGCGCAGCCGCTCGCTGCCGCGCGGGACGGTGGGATAGTTGATCGGCTGCACGTAGATGGCGAAGCGGTCGAGCAGCGCGTCCGTGATGCGCTTGGTCAGCACGGGGTCGCCGACCAGCACCGGCACGATGTGGCTCGGGTTGTCCATCACCGGCAGCCCGGCCGCCGCCAGCCTCCCCTTGAGCGCCCGCGCCCGCTCCTGGTGGCGCTCCCGCTCGGCGCCGCTCGCCTTGAGGTGGCGGATGCTCGCCAGCGCGCCGGCGGCCACCGCAGGCGCGAGCGAGGTCGTGAAGATGAAGCCCGGCGCGAACGAGCGCAC
>DATFCC010000140.1:0-2318 GCA_035253505.1 Hyphomicrobiaceae bacterium | reverse complement strand
GTCAGCGGCGGCGGGGCGGCGAGGCATTTGGGTTCGGCATACTTGCAGCGCGGCGCGAAGCTGCAGGCGGCTGGCGGCTCGGCTAGATCGGGCGGCGCGCCGGGGATCGCCTCCAGGCGCTGGCCGCGCATGCCGCCATGGACCGTCGAGGCAAGCAGGCCGCGGGTGTAGGGATGCCGGGGCGCATCGACCATCTGCTCGACGCCGCCCAGCTCGACCAGCTTGCCGGCATACATCACGCCGATCCGGTCGGAGACCTCGACCGCCACGCCGATATCGTGGGTGACGAAGATCACGCCGAGATCGAGCTCGCGTTGCAGCTCCCTGATCAAGAGGAGCACTTGAATCTGGACAGTGGCGTCGAGTGCCGTGGTCGGCTCGTCTGCCAGCAGCAGGCTGGGATCACAGGAGAGGGCGAGCGCGATCATGGCGCGCTGGCGCATGCCGCCCGACATCTCGTGCGGATAGGCCTTGAGGCGTTGCGCCGGCGAGGGGATGTGCACCAGCTCGAGCAGCTCCCGGGCGCGCTTCCAGGCGTCGGACTCGGACTTGCCGGTATGGCGCTTGATGGTCTCGGCGATCTGATGGCCGATCGTGAAGACCGGGTCGAACGCCGTCGCCGGCTCCTGGAAGATCATCGACACGCGGCTGCCGCGCAGGTCGGCCAGCGCGCCGCCGGTCATGCCCAAGACCTCGTCGCCCTCGAGCTTGATGCTGCCCGACCAGCGTGTGCGGTGCTCGGGATGGAGCTTCAGGATCGAGCGCAGGGTGACGCTCTTGCCCGAACCCGATTCGCCCAGGATACCGAGCGTCTCGCCGCGCTTCACGTCGAAGCTGACGCCGTTCACCGCGTGCACGGTGCGATCGGGCGTCACGAAGGTGACGTGGAGGTCCTGAACCGAGAGCAAATTGCTCATGGCGCCCTCGTGTGGCCCGAGCCTTTGATGCGCATGTGGCAGGCCACCTCCTGCGCGCCGGTGTCGGTCAGCAGAGGTTCGGCCTTGGCGCAGACGCCTTCGGCGAACGGGCAGCGGGTGCGGAAGCGGCAGCCCGAGGGCGGATCGATCGGGTTGGGCGGATCGCCCTGGATCGGCGCCTCCCTGGTGCGCTTGCGAGGATCCATGCTGGGCCGCGCCGACAGCAGCGCGCGCGTGTAGGGATGCTGCGGATCGCTGTAGATCGCATCGACCGGGCCGATCTCGACGATCTTGCCGAGATACATGACCATCACGCGGTCGCTGAGATACTGCACCACGTTCAGGTCGTGGCTGATGAAGACGTAGGTCAGGCCGAACTCGCTCTTGAGGTCAGCCAGCATGTTCAGCACCTGCGCCTCGACCGACTTGTCGAGCGCCGACACCGCCTCGTCGAGAATGACCAAGCGTGGCCTGAGCGCCAGGGCGCGGGCGATGTTCACGCGCTGGCGCTGGCCGCCCGACAGCTCGTGCGGGTAGCGGTCGGCGAAATGGACGGGATCGAGCCCGACCTTGGCCAGCAGGTCGCGCGAGCGGGCCTTTGCCTCGGCCGACGGCAGACCGTGCGCCTTGGGGGCGAAGGCGAGCGTCTCGACGATGGTGAGACGCGGGTTGAGCGAAGCGTAGGAGTCCTGGAACACCATCTGCACCTGACGGCGCAGCTCGTTGACGGTGATGCCGTGCGGCTGGTCGACCGGATCGCCGTCGAGCACCATGGTGCCGCGATCCGGCTTGATCAGCCGCATCAGGAGCCGCGCGACGGTGGACTTGCCGCAACCCGATTCGCCCACCACGCCCAGGGTCTCGCCCTTCTCGACCGACAGGCTGAGATCGTCGACGGCGCGCACCACGCGCGTGGCGCGGCCGAGCAGGCCACCCGCAATGGGGAAATGCTTGCGCAGGTCGCGCGCAAGCAGGAGAGGCTGAGCAGAACCACCGCGATCCATGTCAGGCCTTCACGTCCATGGCGGCGCGCAGGCCGTCGCTCATCAGGTTAAAGCAGATCGAGGTGAGGAAGATCATCACGCCGGGCAGCGCGGCGAGCAGCGGGTTGACGTAGATCGCCTGGCGCAGGGTGTTCAGCATCAGGCCCCATTCCGGCTCGGGCGGCTTGACGCCGAGGCCGAGAAAGGAGAGGCCGGCCGCCAGGATGATCGCCACGCTGATCAGCGAAGTCGCGTAGACCAGGATCGGCCCCAGCACGTTGCCGAGGACGTGGACGCGCACGATGGCGAGCGTGCCGGCGCCGGAGGCGCGGGCGGCCTCGACGAAATCGAAGCCGCGCACCTGTGTGGTCACGCTCTCCGAGACGCGGCAGATGGGCGGGATGAAAACCAGGGTGAG
>DATFCC010000139.1:0-10570 GCA_035253505.1 Hyphomicrobiaceae bacterium | reverse complement strand
CGCGCTCCGGCTGCCTGTCCCGCCAGCCTTCTCCGCCGTCAGCACCGCCAGCACGCCCTTCACGCCTTCCATGTCGCGCACGACCTTCTCGGCGGCCTGCCGCATGGGCTCCAGTTCGCCGGCACGGTCGGCAGGCACCGTGATCGAGAACGAAACGCGCCCGTCCTTCAGCAGGATTTCCGAAACCAGCCCGAGATCGACGATATTGCCCTGCATGTCGGGCCCCTTGACCCGCTGCAGGCGTTCGAGAACCTGTTCCTTGGTGAGGCCCATCGCGGTCCTATCGGAAAGATCAGGTGGAAGGCTGGGGAGCGTTCGGGGTGCCCGCTGCGGCCCTGGCCATCCAGCAATTGGACAGATGGGACGCTTGTATCACGAAGTGCCGGCAGCGTCAGGGAGCCCACCGCGCAGCTCGCGCTCGTAGGCGAACAGCGCCGGCAGGCCGCCGGTGTGGACGAACAGTACCCGCGAGCCGCGCGCGATGACCCCGCTACGCGCCAGGTCGATGAGCACGCCGAGGCTCTTGGCCGTGTATACGGGGTCCACGAACAGCCCCTCGCGGCGCGCCATCAGGGACATCGCCTCGCGAGCCAGTGCCCCGATGCGCCCGTAGCCAGGCTCAAGCGCCTGGTCCCAGGTGAGGACATCGTCATTGCCGAGGATCGGCGCGCCGCCGAGCATCGCCTCGAGCTTCCTGGAAACGGTGCGGATGCGCTCGTGCTGCTGGTCGCGAGGCCGGCGCACGCAGGCACCATGAACCGGAGCCTTGATGCCGAGCGCCCTGAGGCCGGCCACGAGCCCGGCATGGGTGAGGCCGCTGCCTGATGCCACCACAGCGCAGTCGAATGTGACGGCCTGCTCGGCGATCTCGCGCGCCGCCAGCATGTATCCGAGCGCGCCCAGCGGCGGATTGTCGATCCCCAGCGGGATGACGTAGGGCTTGCGCCCTTCGCGCCGCAGGCGGGCAGCCTCGTCGCGCAATGCCTGGTCCGCCCCGGCCTCGTTCTCGCCTTCCGGAAACGACAGGCGCCGCGCCCCCAGCAGGTCATCCAGCAGGACGTTGCCGGAGGCATGATAGGTGGCCCCCATCCCGCTCACGCGGTTCTCGAGCTGCACCACGGCGTCGAGGCCGAGCTTTGCCGCCGCGGCGGCTGCCGAGCGGACATAGTTCGACTGCACCGCACCCGTGACCAGGACCGTGTCGGCACCCTCCGCCAGGGCGGCGCCGAAGTAGAACTCGAGCTGGCGGATCTTGTTGCCGCCCATGCCGAGGCCGGTGAGATCATCGCGCTTCACGAACACGTCGACGCCGAGGGCCTCCGACAGCCGGGCAAGATGCTCGATCGGTGTCGGGCCGCTGAGCAGCGGCGCCCGGGGGCGAGCGGCGAGCGCCGCGAAGGGCTCTGGCATCGCTGTGTCTCTCGGTCAGATTCTGGCGCAGGCGTCGTCGCGCGCACGATATGAGGGCATGCAAGGCCACGCCACCGGGGTCGGCTACAGCGTCTTCTTGCGCTGCTGGATCATCATGTAGTTGTCGTAGGAGTTGTCCGCGAGTTGCTGCCACAGGTACTGATCGGCGCGGAAGGCCTTGGTCGACTCCCACAGCTTCTTGAAGTCCTCGTTCTTGCCGCCGATGTCGGCGTAGACCTCGTTGGCCGCCTTGAAGCACGCATCCATGATCGCCTCGGAGAACGGGCGGAGCTGCGTGCCGGCCGCCACGATCTTCTTGAGGGCGATGGGGTTGAGCGCGTCGTAGCGGGCGACCGTGAAGTTGTGCGTCAGCGCCGCCGCCGCCTTGAGGGCGGCCTGATAGTGCTTGGGAAGCGACTCCCATTGCTCCTTGTTGATCTGCACGTGCAGCATCGCCCCACCCTCCCACCATCCCGGGTAGTAGTAGAACTTCGCCACCTTCTGCAGTCCGAGCTTCTCGTCGTCATGTGGGCCGACCCACTCGGCCGCATCGACGACGCCCTTCTCGAGCGCCTGATAGATCTCGCTGCCGGGCATCTGCTGGGGAACGACGCCGAGCTTGCCGATGACCACGCCGGCAAAGCCGCCGATGCGCATCTTCACGCCCTTGAGGTCGTCGATGGTGTTGATCTCCTTGCGGAACCAGCCGCCCATCTGGGCCATGGTGTTGCCGGCGAGGAGACCATAGATGTTGTACTTGGCGTAGAAGGCGTTCATGAGCACGTCGCCGCCTTCCAGCCACCAGGAGTTCTGCATGCGCCCGTTGAGGCCGAACGGGACGGCGCAGCCGAAGGCAAACGTCGGATCCTTGTTGAACATGTAGTAGGGAGCGGTGTGGCAGGCCTCGACCGTTCCGTTGGAAACCGCGTCGGTGACCTCGAGCGCGGGAATGCGCTCGTCGCCGACCATCACCCGGATCTGGAAGCGGCCGTCGGTCGCGTCGGAGACGTACTTGGTGAACTGCTCGGCGCTGCCGTAAAGGGTGTCGAGCAGGGATTTCGGCCAGCTTACCGGCATCCGCCATTTGAGCTCGGGAGAGGATTGGGCGATGGCCGGAGCGGCAACCGCCGGCGCCGTCGCGCCGGCTCCTGCCGCGCCAACTGCTGTAACGAACCTGCGACGGCTGATGCTTGCCATTAAGGCCGACCTCCTCGACGGCTTTGGCGCGAATGGAATGGCCATCAGGGCACCACAAGCGGGGCCGCAGGCCAGACGGCGTCGAGCAGCGTCGCGTTTCTCCTATGCCCTGGAGCGCAATTGCCGCTGCCGGTTGTTCGCCGACCTGCGTTCTCCTCCCGATCGGGGCCGCTTGCCGGCTACTCTAGGTCCGCGGGGCCTCTGTCTCAACGACTGATTTGGCGGCATGATGTCCAAAATGGCAGGCCGAGCCGCTGGCTTGCGGCTGGCGGCTCACCTATCTAGTGCGCATTGAGGCGAATTCCTGCTGTCATCGGAGGAGCCCGATATTGCCCACGCCAGCACGCCCGCCCCTCGAAGAGTTCGCCGTGCGCCCCGACCCCGACGCGCCTGGGCTTTCGGTGACGGTCCCCGGCATCGACCACGAGGGCAAGGCAGTCGAGACGGCGGTCGTCACGGAGCGCCCGCTCACGCTGTTCCTCAACGCCCGGGAAATCGTGACGATGATGACTATCGGCGACCGCCCCGAGCTGCTGGGCGTTGGCTATCTGCTCAACCAGAACATGCTGACGGCGGAGGACGAGATCACCGCCGTCGACTACGACGACGACATCGCAACCGTCGTCGTGCGCACGCGCCGGCAGACCGACTTCGAGGACAAGCTCAGGAAGAAGACGCAGACGTCGGGCTGCGCCCAGGGCACCGTTTTCGGAGACCTGATGGAGGAATTCGACAAGGTCGTGCTCGATCCCGCCGCGCGCGTGAAGACGTCCTGGCTCTATCAGCTCACGAGGAAGATCAACACCGCGCCCAGCCTCTATCTGAAGGCGGGTGCCATCCACGGCTGCGTGCTTGCGTGCGAGGACCGGCCGCTCGTCTACATGGAGGACGTCGGTCGCCACAACGCCGTCGACAAGATCGCCGGATACATGCTCCTCAACGGCGTCTCCCCGGAGGACAAGATCTTCTATACCACCGGCCGTCTCACCTCGGAGATGGTGATCAAGACCGTGAAGATGCGCATCCCCGTGCTGGTGTCGCGCTCGGGCTTCACCGCCTGGGGCGTCGAGCTGGCGCGAAAGGCAGGGCTCACGCTGATCGGGCGCGCCCGCGGCAAGCGGTTCGTGGCGCTCGCCGGCACCGAGCGCATCGTGTTCGACGCCGACCCGGCGCAGACGCCCGACGAGGACAGGAAGCACACCCGCAAGGGCAGCCATGCAGAGGCCGCGGAGTGAAGGCGCGACGAGTTCGCCATATCCTGCACGTTCTACGCAACGACCGCGGCCACGCGAGTTGGCGGGCAACCTTCGAGGTGTCGGAATGAGCGGGCGGCTGGATGTGACGGGCGTGATCCTTGCCGGCGGTCTTTCGCGCCGCATGGGCGGGGGCGACAAGGGCCTGCTGGAGCTGGCGGGCAAGACCATGCTGGCGCACGTCATCTGCCGATTGCGCCCCCAGGTCGGGGCGATCATCATCAACGCCAACGGCGACGCATCGCGGTTTGCGGCGCTCGACCTGCCGGTCGTGCCCGATACCATCGACGGCTTCGTCGGGCCCCTCGCCGGCGTCCTCGCCGGCATGCGCTGGTCGGCGGCCAGGCTGCCGGCCGCGCGCTGGATCGTCACCGCGCCGGGCGATGCGCCGATGCTTCCCGCCGACCTCGTCGCCAGTCTGATGGCGGCCGGCAGCAGCAAGCCCGGGGCGATCGCCCTGGCGCAGTCGCACGGCGAGCTGCATCCCGTGATCGGACTGTGGCCGGTCGAGCTTGCCGATGACCTGGAGGCACAGCTGCGCAACGGCGTGCGCAAGGTGCTGCACTGGACCAGCCGTCACGGCACGATCCCTGTGCCGTTTGCGCCGACCCGCATCTGTGGGCTCGACATCGATCCGTTCTTCAACGCCAACACGCCGCAGGAGCTCGAGCAATTGCGCGCGATGCTGGCCAAGACTGCGAAGAGCCGGCGATGAGAGCCGGCGCCGGCGCTGCGCCCGTGATCGGCATCGCCGGTTGGAAGAAATCCGGCAAGACCACGCTGGCGGAGCGCCTGATTGCCGAGTTCACCCGGCGCGGCCTGAGGGTCGCAAGCATCAAGCACGCCCACCACGACTTCCAGATCGACGACGCCGCGACCGACAGCGCACGCCACCGGCGTGCCGGCGCCGGGCAGGTGGCGATCGTCTCGGGCACCCGCTGGGCCGTGGTGACGGAGTTGCGCGGCGCGCCTGAGCCGGCGCTGGAGGAGGTCGCGGCACGGCTGGGGCCGTGCGATCTCGTCATCGTCGAGGGCTACAAGTCGGCCGCCATACCCAAGATCGAGGTTCGCCGCACGGACGCGGCCGGAAGGCGTCCGCTGGCGGACGCCGATCCGAGCGTCATCGCCGTCGCTGCCGATCACGCCGCCGACGGCGCCGGCCGGCCCGTGCTGGCTCTCGATGACGTGGAGGCGATCGCCGACTTCGTCGCCGCCGCGCTCGCCTTGCCGGAGCGGGCGCGGCGCGCGGCCGATGCATCCACCAAGCCCTGACCGATGCTGCTGCGCGCCATCGTCCTGCACGTGTCCGCGACCGCCATCCTGGGGATGGCCGCCGCCGTTGCGCAGGAGAGGAAGCCACCCGTCCCGTCCGGGCTTGATCCGGGCGGCGTCGCCATCGCGCTGATCTCGACCGGGATCGACTACACGCTGCCGGCCATCGCTTCGCGGCTCGCCAGGGACGGCGAGGGCGAGCTGATCGGCTGGGACCTCGAGGACAAGGACCGCCGCCCGTTCGATCGCCAGCGCGGCACGGCGCCGCCGGAATCGGGCGGCGACGGCACGATCGTCGCAAGCCTGCTGCTCAGCGCGCCCGGGGTGCGGCTGGTGCCCGTGCGCGTTGACCCCGTCACGCCGCTGTCGCTGGCGCGGGCGCTTGCCTTCGTGGCGCAGACGCCGGCGCGCATCGCAGTCATGCCCATGGCGGCGGGAGCGGAAGGCGATTGGACACCGTTCCGCCAGGCGGCGACGCATTTCAAGGACGTGCTGATCATCGTTCCTGCCGGCGCAGGCCCTGCAACGGTTTTCGCCGGCGCTCTCCTTCCGGAGAATGTTCTCGTCATCGTAAACGGCACCACCAGCGCCGACGCGGCCGGCTTCGGCGGCACCGCGCGCCGGGTTGTGGGCATCCCGGTCGCGATCTCGGCAGCGGCCAGGGCTGCCGCAACCATGATGGCGCGGCAGACCGGATCGGCGGGCGCGGTCAGGAAGGACCTGAGCGAGACCGGCGGCAGCCCCGTCTGGCACGCGCAGAAATGAGCTGTGCCCGAGCCCGCATGCCTGCGCGGGAGCGAAGAAGCACCCCGCCGCTCGCTCACTTGTGTCTTGCACAGGCCGCAATCCTGCCCCATATACGCGCGAAGCCGGTGCGCCCCGCAGTGGGGCGCGCTTCACGATTTGCGGTTTAGCTGCTCGCCCACAGGGGCGGTTTGCCTTCCCAACATCTGAGCTACCGGGCTGTGCGTGCAGCCCTGTTTGGACCGGCCTAACCACGCTTTACCGGGAAAGGACCTCCCCAATATGCGCGTCACAGGTACCGTGAAGTTCTTCAATACCGCCAAGGGCTACGGCTTCATCACGCCGGAGACCGGCGGCAAGGATGTGTTCGTCCATGCCACCGCGCTCGAGCAAGCCGGCATCCGCTCGCTCAATGAGGGCGACCGCGTAACCTTCGTCCTCGAGGACGACAAGCGCGGCCGCGGCAAGCAGGCGGGCCAGCTTCAGAAAGCCTGATGCAGCGAAGACTTCATTCGATGTGATCCAGGAAGGCGCTCTGTGCGAGACACCGCAGGGCGCCTTCCTTGTTGTGCGGAGTTGGCATGCTTCCAGTTCGCAAGTTCAGGGTCGGTGAGACCGTCGAGTACAAGCCGGGCCGCATGGGCTTCCCCGCCGCCGGCCGTGAATGCACCATCGTGCGCCTGCTCCCGCCCGAAGGGGGCAATCTTCTCTATCGCATCAAGTGTACCGCGGAGGCATTCGAGCGCGTCGTCTCCGAGACGCAGCTCGCTGAACGCGTCTGACCACCGATCCGAGGAAAGCCCTGCGGCCGACGCGTTGCGGTGCTCCTGGCGCTTGCCTGCCGCTGATTTCTCCACCTACGCTCGGCGAGGCAGAGGGCGTCGGCCATGGCTGTCGAACTTAACGGCTACAAGTACAGTGTGTACGCCTGGATTGCCCGCTTCGCGCTGCATGAGAAGGGCGTGGCCTACAACTGGGTCGAGGTGAACCCCTTCGCCCAGGACGTTCCGGCCCGCTATCTCGAGCTTCATCCCTTCTGCCGCGTGCCGACCCTGGTCGACGGCGCCTTCGTCCTCTACGAGACCGGCGCCATCACGCGCTACGTCGACGAGGCCTACGCGGGACCGCGGCTGCAACCACCGTCAGCCGAGGCGCGGGCGCGCGTCAACCAGATCATCTCGATCGTCGACAGCTATGCCTACATCCCGCTGGTGCGGCAGGTGTTCGCCCACGCGGTGATGGGACCGCGCCTCGGCCGAAGCTCCGACCCCTCCCTGATCGAGCGTGGGCTCAAGGCTGCGCCGCGCATTCTGGACGCGCTCGATCGCCTCGCCGAGGGAACGCCGTTCCTGGTCGGCCGCGAGCTGACTCTCGCGGACATCCACCTGGCGCCGATGATCGGCTATTTCGCCGAAGCCGAGCAAGGCCGGTCATTGCTCGACAAGTACGCGCTGCGGCACTGGTGGCAGGCGATCTCGCGCCGGGCGGCGTTTCTCGACACCAGGCCGCCGCTGCCGGCGCCGGCGAGCCCCTAGCCGCCGAAGGCGGTCACGCGATGCGCTGGCCGGTCTTCTTCCAGTCGGCCAGGAACAGATCGAGACCCTTGTCCGTCAGCGGATGGCTCACCAGCGCACGCAGAACGGCCGGCGGCACTGTTGCAACATCGGCTCCGACCATGGCCGCCTGCTTGACGTGCAGCACGTTGCGAATGGAGGCCGCGAGGATCTGCGTGTTGAGGTCGGGATAGTTGTCGTAGATCGCGCGGATCTCGCGCACCACATCCATGCCGTCGGCGCCCGCGTCATCGAGGCGGCCGACGAACGGCGAAATGAAAGTGGCGCCCGCCTTCGCGGCCAGCAGGGCCTGGTTGGCGGAGAAGCACAAGGTGACATTGACCATGGTGCCTTCGCTCGACAGGGCGCGGCAGGCTTTCAGCCCGTCCCAGGTCAGCGGCACCTTCACCGTGACGTTCTTGGCAATCTTGGCCAGCGTGCGCCCTTCCCTGAGCATGCCCTCGAGGTCGGTGGCGGCCACCTCGGCGCTGACCGGGCCGGGGACAGCCGCGCAGATCTCGGCGATGATCTCCTTGAAGTCGCGCCGAGCCTTCGCCACCAGCGACGGGTTGGTGGTGACGCCGTCGAGAAGCCCGGTCGCCGCCAGCTCCTTGATCTCGGCTACGTCAGCGGTATCGACGAAGAATTTCATGGGCCCTCTCTGCTCCTTCAGTCGCTCGCATGGTCACATGAGCCACGTGCACGGCGGCTGCAATCATCGCCGGTAACTTAACGCGCCGGGCCGCGCGGCGCTGAGCGAAAAGCGTGGCGGCAAAGCCCGCGCTCGCCCGGCGCGGTCAAACTATCGCCTTCATTCATTCAGGCCGGGTTCAACCGCCCCGCCGTTAACTCGTCCCAACGCAAGGGGAAACGGCGCGCGGCGGGAACCCTCCCGCTGCCGCACATGCAACATGGAGAAGACAATGAAACGCATCCTTCTGGTTCCGCTGGCAGCGTTCGCGCTCGCCGGCGCTACCTCCATGGCCCAGGCCGCGCCAGCGGTCGGTAAGATGACGTCAGCCCAGGCCGGTCTCGCCGGGCAGGTCGAGCAGGTGAGCTGGCGCGAGCATCGCCGGCATCACCATCACCATCATTGGCGCTGGCACCGCCATCATCACTGGGACAACTGGCACTGGCACCGCCATCATCACCACCATCACCATCGTCACCACGGCCATCACCGCCATCATCACCATCACGACGGTCATCACCACCACAGGCGCGGGTGGTAGTCGCGAGGGCGAGGCCGCGCGCGCACGCGACTTGGCGGCGGGCGCGGCCTTTCTTCAAGCGAGCAGAGCCTGGTAGACGAGGTTGCGCGTCATCTGGCGATAGCGCAGGCGGATGAGCCCCGGGGCTGCCGCCATGAACACGACGCTCAGTTGCTCCTTGGGGTCGGCCCAGAAATACGTGCCGTACACGCCCGACCAGTAGTAGTCGCCGGCGCTGCCGGCCATGGCGGCGATGCCGTCCTGGCGGCGCACCGCAACGCCCAGCCCGAAGCCGTAGCCGGTGGCTGCCGGATCCATCTTGTCGGCGATCATGTTGTTGAAGGATGCCGGCAGATGGTCGGCGGTCATCAGAGCCACCGTGCCACGGCCGAGAACCTCCGCGCCTGCGAGCTTCCCCCCCGAGCGGAGCATCTCGACGAAGCGCAGGTAGTCGGAGGCCGTGGACACGCATCCGCCGCCGCCCGAGTCCCAGATCTGCGACTTGTCGGTCGAGTGATGGATGACGGCGTTGGCTCCGCCGGTCGCAGGGTCCTTGGCCAGGGCCAGGGCATAGCGGCCGCGCTTGGCGGCGGGCAGCGCAAAGCTCGTGTCGGTCATGCCGAGCGGCCCCCAGATCCGCTCTTCCAGCACCGCCCCCAGCGGCTTGCCGGCTACGGCCTCGACGACGAAGCCCAGGACATCGGTGGAGAAGCCGTATTCCCAGTTGGAACCCGGATCGAACAGCAGCGGCGATTTCGCCAGCGCGGCGATGACGTCGTCCTTCGACATGCGCTCGGCGGCCCAGATCGACGATCCGGGATAAAGCTCGTGCGCCGGTGTGCTGCCGCGATCGCGATAGGTGAGACCCGACGTGTGGCGCAGCAGGTCCTGGATCGTCGGTGGCTGCTTGGGCGCGCGCAGACCGGCTGGATCGGCCACCTTCAGCTCGGCGAGAGGCGGCAGGAATTTCGACACCGGATCGCCGAGCAGAATGCGGCCTTCCTCCACCAGGCTCATGATGGCGGTGGATGTCATGGCCTTGGTCATGGAGGCGATGGAGAAGACGGCGTCGGTCTTCAGCGGCTCGCGCGAGACCGGATCGCGGTAGCCGACGGCCTCCAAGTGCGCCAGCTTGCCGGCGCGCATGACGCCGACGACCGCACCGGGAAGCTGTGCCGCATCGACATCGCGGCGCAGCGCCTCGCCCAGGCGGCGCAGGCGGGCTGAGGAGAGGCCCACGGCTTCCGGCTCGGCGCGGGGCAATTGAGTTGCGGACATGGGCAATCCTCACGTGGCTGTCGTCGGGGTTTGCCAGCATAGTCCGCTGCGTGTTGGCCGTGAAGCGCATCGGATCGATTGCCCGCGCGCCTGTGCGATGCCCTCAGGCGGCGCGGCGCCGGGCCGTCACCTCGATCTCGATCTTCATGCGCGGATCGGCGAGCCCGGCCACCAGCATGGTCGAGGCGGGGCGCACGTTGCCCAGGTACTCCTTCAGCACCGGCCAGCACGGCTCGAAGTCCTCGCGCCGCGGCAGCAGGTAATGCACGCGCACGACGTCGGCCATAGACGAGCCCGCTTGCGCAAGCGCCGCCTCGATGTTGCGCATCGTCTGCCGGCACTGCTCCACGACGTCATCGCTGATGGTCATGGCCGCATAGTCGAAGCCGGTCGTGCCGGATACGAACACCCAGTCGCCGTCGACGACGGCGCGCGAGTAGCCGACCTCTTCCTCGAAACGCGATCCAGACGAGATGAGCTTCCGGGCCATTGTGGTCCTCCTGCGATGCGGCCTACAGCGGCAGCTGCTCCACCTCGGCGGGGCCGCTGACGGTCACGTCCAGGTCCTTGATGAGCCCGTTGGAGATCGAGTAGACCCAGCCGTGCACGGCAAGGCTCTGCCCGCGCGCCCACGCCTCCTGCACGAACACGT
>DATFCC010000138.1:0-2507 GCA_035253505.1 Hyphomicrobiaceae bacterium | reverse complement strand
GGGGTATTCCACAGCCGGGTCGCCGGGATTTTCACCCCACCCCCATCCCCTCCCTGTCGTGTCGAAGACATGGGCCCGGCATTGGGGGAGGGGAGTTTCGTCGCCGTATGCGGCATTCGCGGCGCTTTCTCACCTTTGGGGGTAGCCATGGTTGAGCGGCGCCGCTTCGGCGATTTCATCCCCCACCTGATCCTGCTGATCGGCGTCGCCATCGTCGCCTTCCCGGTCTACCTGTGCTTCGTCGGCTCGACGCACGAGCAGAGCGTCATCGCCAACGGCCAGATGCCGCCCACGCCGGGCGGGCTGTTCTGGGAGACCTATTACAAGACCCTGTTCGTGGGCTCGAGCCGCTCCACGCGCGAGCCGGTCGGCACCATGCTGTTCAACAGCTTCGTGATGGCCAGCATCATTGCCGTCGGCAAGATCGCCATTTCGATCATCTCGTCCTACGCCGTGGTCTACTTCCGCTTTCCCTTCCGCATGGCGGCATTCTGGCTGATCTTCATGACGCTGATGCTGCCGGTGGAAGTGCGCATCTATCCCACCTATAAGATCGCCGCCGACCTGAACCTGCTCGATTCCTATGCCGGCCTCACCATCCCCCTGATCGCATCCGCCACGGCGACGCTGTTCTTCCGCCAGTTCTTCATGACCATTCCCGACGAATTGATCGAGGCGTCCAAGCTCGACGGCGCGGGGCCGTTCCGCTTCTTCAAGGATACGCTTCTGCCGCTGTCGCGCACCAACATCGCCGCGCTGTTCGTGATCCTCTTCATCTACGGCTGGAACCAGTACCTGTGGCCGATCCTCATCACCACGCGCGACGACATGCAGACCATCGTCATCGGCATCAAGAAGATGATTGTCACCGCCGACGCGCTGACCGAGTGGAACGTGGTGATGGCCACCGCCATGCTGGCCATGCTGCCGCCGGTGGCCGTGGTGATCCTGATGCAGCGCTGGTTCGTGAAGGGCCTGGTGGAGACCGAGAAGTGATGCCGAATTTCATAAGGCCGCTGCGGCCTCGCGCCTGTGCTCCCCTGCCCTCGGGGAGAGGGCGTGAGGCCATGACTTACGGCTGCGCCCACCCGCCGGCTCTCGCCTATTCCGCTAGCGTCGCGGCCGTAAGTCATTCGGCCGAACCGGTGAGGGGGGAGTCGGGGCGGCGCGGGCAAAGGCCCCCTCATCCGCCCCTTCGGGGCACCTTCTCCCCACGGGGAGAAGGAAAAGCGCGTCCCAATCCAGCGAGCGGGGAGCCTATTCCCATCATGACCTCGGTGACGCTGCGGCAGGACGCGACGCAACTCCCTCTCCCCGCTTGCGGGGAGAGGGTTGGGGTGAGGGGCAGCGGCAAACGCGATCGGCGCAACCATCGGCCGCCCCATACACTCTCCCCACCGAAGCTTTGGGAGAGCCAATCGGCGCTGGCGGGAGCTGGGAGCGGCCCATGGCCTCGGTGACGCTGCAGGACGTGAGGAAGGTCTACGCCGGGGGCGTGGAGGCGGTGAAAGGCGTGTCGCTGACCATGCCCGATGGCTCCTTCACGGTGCTGCTGGGCCCCTCCGGCTGCGGCAAGTCCACGCTCTTGCGCATGATTGCCGGCCTCGAGACCATCACGTCAGGCACGGTCAGCATCGGCGGCAAGGTGGTGAACGAGGTGGAGCCCGCCGATCGCGATATCGCCATGGTGTTCCAGAACTACGCGCTCTATCCGCACATGAGCGTGTACGACAACATGGCCTACGGCCTGCGCAATCGGCGCGTGCCGAAGGACGAGATCGCCAGGCGGGTGGCCGAGGCCGCCAAGCTGCTCGCGATCGACACCTTCCTCGCCCGCAAGCCGCGTGCGCTGTCCGGCGGCCAGCGCCAGCGCGTCGCCATGGGCCGAGCCATCGTGCGCGAGCCGCAGGCGTTCCTGTTCGACGAGCCGCTGTCCAACCTCGACGCCAAGCTGCGCGTGCAGATGCGGGCCGAGATCCGCCGCCTGCACAACCGTCTCAAGGCCACATCGATTTTCGTCACCCATGACCAGGTGGAGGCCATGACGCTGGCGGACCTCGTGGTGGTCATGAACGGCGGCCTGATCGAGCAGACTGGCCCCCCGACGCAGGTCTACCGCCTGCCGGCCACGCGCTTCGTTGCCACCTTCATCGGCTCGCCGGCCATGAACCTGATGCCGGGCAAGGTGGCCGGTAGCGGCGTGGTGGAGACCGGCGGCGGCCGCATCGGCTTCGCGCCGGAAGCCTTCGCCGTTGCCGGCGGCCAGGAGGTGGAGGTCGGCATCCGCCCCGAGGACTTGCGCTTCGGCAGCGGCGCCGAGGGCGAGCTGGCCTTCGCCAAGGATTTCGTCGAGGAGCTCGGTGCCACGCGGCTCATCCACGGCGGCGTCGGCGATACCGTGGTTGCCGTCGCCGTGCCCGCGACGGCCGGCGACGGCGGCACGCGCCTCGCCGCCGACCCCGCTGCCGTGCATCTCTTCGATCCGCAGACCGGCAAGAGCCTGCGCA
>DATFCC010000137.1:0-7108 GCA_035253505.1 Hyphomicrobiaceae bacterium | reverse complement strand
TGTTCGGGATGACCATTGCGCTGCTGTTCGGCACCGGCTTCCTGGCGATCGACCGCCTCACCGCCGTCCCGCCAAAGGTCGGCTCGCCCGGGCCGGCTGCAGGGACCACCATCGTCGAGATGGCGCCGGTCACGCCCCATGGGCCGGATCGGCCTGCTCGCGCGCCGCAGACCGGCGCCGGAGAGACCCCATCGATGGGCGCGATGCCGATCGCCCTGCCGCGCGTCACCAGCGAAACACCCCTCATCAACGCCGATGACCGGGCCATGGGCGTTCCTGAAGGGATGGAAACGCTGAAACAGGCAGCCGACGGTGGCGATGCCTTCGCGCTATTCGAGATCGGGAGACGGTTCGCCGATGGCGACGGCGTTCCCAAGGATGCGGCCCGGGCTGCTGTCTGGTACGAGCGCGCCGCTGCGCGTGGGCTGGCGCTGGCGCAGTTCCGCCTCGCCACGGCATACGAGCGCGGCGCGGGTGTTGCCGTCGACAGGGCGCGCGCCAGGGTCTGGTACAGGCGCGCGGCGGAACAGGGCTACGCGCGGGCGATGCACAACCTGGGCGTCATGGTGGCCGAGGGGGGCGAGCCCGAAGCCGACTATGCCGCTGCCGCCGGCTGGTTCGAGCAGGCCGCCGATCGGGGCCTCGCCGACAGCCAGTTCAACCTCGCGATTCTGCGCGAGAGCGGCCGCGGCGTGCAGCGCGATCTCACCGAAGCCTACAAGTGGTTCGCGCTCGCCGCGCGACAGGGGGACCGGGCCGCTTCCCGCCGCCTGGACCAGGTGAAGGCTGCCATGTGGCCCGACGAGGTCGCCGCGGCCGAGAGAAAGCTGGCCGACTGGCGGCCCGCGCCGGCCGAGCCCGCGGGCGTCGCCGCACCCCAAGGCGGCACCGCCGCACGCTAGTCTAGAGCCGCACGCCGTGCAACGCGGCCAGGTGACGTCGCGTGCCGGCCCGCTGTTGGTGCAGCCCGGCCATGGTCGATTTTGCCGCCGCTGCGCTTGCAATTCACGCACACATGGTGCCCTAATCGCAGCGGAAGCTCGCGGCTGCCGGAAACGCTGAACCGCGTTGCGGCGCACCCGCGGCCTGACGGGCCGATCAGTTCAACCGTCGCCTGAATGGCCCGAGGTTCGCACCGGCCGCTTGCGAGCCCGAAGGTGCGGCATCCAGATCCGACCTGAACTCGTCGTGCAGGCACCTCGCGTGCCGCGCCTCCGAGCCATTCGGGGCGAGGGTTGGGTCGTAGCGTGGTCGAGCATGCATTGCCCATTGCCCCTGGCCTGGTTGTCCGCCGTCTTCCGGTGCCGCTTGCCTGTCGTGCTGCCGGCAGTGCTGAGCCTGGCGCTGCTGGCCATGCTTGCGCCGGATGCGCTTGCGCAGAAGCGGCAGAAGGCTGCCCCCGCGCCGAGCGTCGCCAAGGAGGCGCCGCACACCCAGATCGAGGAGGTCAAGCGCGAGCAGCAACCGGGCGCCAAGGAATCGGTGCAGGCGGACGTGTCGGCGCGCAACGTGGCGGTCACGTCGAGCTTCAACGGCATCGAGATCGTCATCTTCGGCGCCGTCGACAACAGCCAGCAGCCGAGCGCCGAATCGGGCATCTACGACGTGCTCATCGTGGTCGAAGGAGTGCCGGGCCGCATCGTCGTGCGCCGCAAGAACAACGTGGCCGGGCTCTGGCTCAACACCGCATCGGCGACCTTCGATCTGGTGCCCAGCTACTACGCCATCGCCTCCACGCGGCCGATCGACGAGATCACCTCGGAGGAATTCCGCGCCTCGCACGGCGTCGGGTTCCAGCACCTTCGTTTCACGCCGGCGTTCGGCCAGAGTCAGGCCTTGTCGACCGAGGACCTCAAGGAGTTTCGGGAAGCGATCGTGCGCCTGAAGGAGAAGCAGGGGCTCTACATTCAGAACAATTTCCGCGTCGCCTTCATCGGCCGCAGCCTGTTCCGGGCCACCATCGAGCTTCCCGCGAACGTGACCGTGGGGCCGTTCGACACGCGCGTCTATCTGTTCCGGGACGAGAAGCTGCTCAGCCAATACTCCGTACGCCTCAACCTGGAGCGCGAAGGCGTGGAGCGGCATCTGCACCGCTTCGCCTTCAGCTATCCGACGCTCTACGGCCTGGCGACGGTGGCACTGGCCGTCGCCGCCGGGCTCATTGCCTCGGCGGTGTTCCGCAAGAACGCCCATTGAGGCCGGGCGAACGGCCGCTTCAGGCGTTGCCGCTCGCGCTTTCTCTCGGCCGCCGCCGAGCGCGCTCGAGCTTGGCGCGCGCAAGCTTGCCGCCGGTGTCGTCGACCCTGCGCAACGCGGCGTCGAAGGCCTCGCGCATGACCAGCGGCAACTCGGCGTTGGCATGGCTGCCCTCCCGCTCGTGACACACCACGATCGGCTGCTTGCGAGGCAGGCTGACCTCGATCTTCACGCGATAGACCTTGGGCTTCTGCGGGCTGCGGTGCGGCGCCTCGAGCACGACGCGGCAGCGCACGATACGGCCGAAATGCTTCTCGAGCTTGGCAACCTTGGCGCGGACCCGATTCTCGATCGCCTCGCTCTTCTCGATGCCGTGAAAATGAATCTCGACAGGGGTGAGCATGACCGACCCTTTCCGCTGGGGCAGCACTCCATCAGAGCACGTGGGTGCCCGGCGGACCAGGGTCAAGAGCAGCCGGCATCCGGCCATGGGAGCAGCGACAACGGCCCCAGGAACACGCCCGCGCCGCGCATGTCCCGGTGGTCCTCGAACATGCGCGGCGGCGGCAGGCAGCAGGGTGCCGCGCCTGACGCGGCCTGCGCTTTCCCGTCAATTGGGCTTAGGTGCGCCCGACGAACCAAGCTCCAGATTGAGGTTGAGCTCGTTCGCATCGGACGGGCGCCGGCAGCGACCGTCGAACTCTGCACCCTGCTCGATGGCGAGCGACAGATGGTGAATGTCGCCCTCGACCCGCGAGGACGCCTGCAGGGTGACCGTCATGCCCCGGATGACGCCGAGGATCTGGCCGCGCACGATGACGCGTTCGGCCGCCACCGTGCCGGTGACCTTGCCCTTCTCGCCGATGATGACTTCGCTGCCGCCGACGTCGCCTTCGACCTCGCCGTCGACCTGCAGGGTCCCCTGGCTGATGATCTTTAGGCCCTGGCCGATGATCTTCAGGTCGTTGCCGATGACGGACTTGGCGTTCGGATCGGACGCCACCGGGCGCCGTTGCGACTGAGCCTGCTGGACATTGCGGTTCGGGCTGGCAACGCCATTGTTGTTGATGGGCTCCAGCTTCTTCGGTTCCACCGTCGTATTACGCGTGAACATGGTCTCCCCCGATGCCTCCTGCTGGCGTGAAGGGATTAAGCCAGCATCGCGGCGTGGTGGAATTGTGTCAGAAGCGTGCAGTCGCGTCCATCGGCCGGGGCCGCCGGATGCGCCCGCGGCGACACAGCGAACCTGAAATTGTGCATGGCAACCGAGGCTTCGCTTGCATATGCTGGCCGCTGCGCCGAGTCCTTGGGGGGACTCGATTCATCAAGGTGCGAGGGGGTGGCCATGCGCCTGGGAGCAGCAATTTCAGTCGGTTGCCTTGTGTGGGCTGCGGTCGGGGCCCCCGCCTTCGCTCAGAACCGCCCCTGCCCCAATCCCAATGCGTTGGGTGTGGCGCGGACCGTCGAGGTCGATACCACGGGGGGGCCGGGCTTTGGCTTCGAACAATACAAGGCGCACGACTTCCTTGTGCTGAAAGAGGTCGTACTGACCTTCGACGACGGCCCCTGGCCGAACAACACCCGCGCCGTACTCGAGGCCCTCGCGCAGCATTGCACCAAGGCGGTGTTCTTTCCCATCGGCAAGCACGCCCTGTGGCATCCCGAAATCCTGAAGGAGGTGGCGGCCGCGGGTCACACGATCGGCGGGCACACCTGGTCGCATGCCAACCTCGCCGGCGCGAGCAAGTCCTGGCCGAAGCGTGTCGAGAAGGGCCAGGCCGCAGCGCCGTCGAACGAGAGCAAGGCTGTGGAGGAGATCGAGAAGGGCTTCAGCGCCATCAAGCTCGCCCTGGGCGCGGCCCCGTCGCCGTTCTTCCGCTTCCCCTACCTCAAGGACCCCAAGGAAGCGGTGGAGTATCTCGGGACGCGCGGCATCGCCATCTTCTCGCACGATCTGGACAGCTTCGACTTCAAGAAGGGCAAGCCGGAGGACGTGGTCAAGTCGGTGATGGGCAAGCTCGAGAAGAAGGGCAAGGGCATCGTGCTGATGCACGACTTCCAGCAGCACACCGCGAAGGCGCTGCCGGACCTGCTCAACCAGCTCAAGGCCGGCGGCTACAAGGTCGTGCACATGCGGGCCAAGGCGCCTTTGCAAACGCTGGCGGCGTGGGACGAGGCGGCGAAGGCGGAGATCAAGGGTCCGACAGGCGGCGACCGGCCCACCTCCAGCGTCATCCGCACCATCGAAGAGGCGCCCGCGTCCGCGGTCACGGCCGGTACCGGAGGACAGGCCAAGTAGAGACAGCAAACGTCTTCGCCGTCTAGGAGCGCACCCAGCCGTTGCCCGTCAGGTGCTCCTGCGGCTGGAAGCGCTTCTTGTAGCTCATCTTGGCCGAGCCCTGGATCCAGTAGCCGAGATAGAGGTAGGGCAGGCCGAGCTTACGCGCGTAGGCGATGTGGTCCAGGATCATATAGGTCCCGAGCCCGCGCTTGGCGGCTTCCGGCTCGTAGAAGCTATAGACCATGGAGATGCCGTCCGACAGCCGATCGCACAGCGCGACAGCGAGCAGCGGCTCCTTGTCGGCATGCGATTGGGACAGCGGCTGCGGCCTGGCCCGGTATTCCGTGACGAACGTGTCGATGATGCTGTCCTCCACCATCATCGCGTAGTCGAGCACCGTCATATCCGCCATGCCGCCATCCGAGTGACGGGCGTCGATATAGGCGCGGAACAGCGAATACTGCTCGGATGTCGGTGTGGCCTGGAGGCGGCGCGCGACGAGGTCGTCGTTGATCTCGGCCGAACGACGCAGCGAGCGGCCGGGCTGGAATTCGTCGACCACCACACGCACGGACACGCAGGCCTGGCAGCCCTCGCAGTAGGGCATGTAGGCGATGTTCTGGCTGCGGCGGAATCCGCCCTTGAGCAGGTTGTCGACGAGCGCCGGCGGCTTGTCGTGCGTGAGGTGGGTGAACAGCTTGCGCTCGAGGCGGCCTGCGAGGTAGGGGCACGGCTGCGGCGCGGTGACGTAGAACTCCGGAAAATGTTTCTGCTGCTCGGTCATTCGGCCTCACGCGCCCACTCGCCGCGGCGATGATAGGTGAGGGCGATGCCCGCAAGCAAGCGAGACGCACAGCCGCATGACGCTTCGCGCATGCAACCTGAGACCGCGCCAGATCCGGCTCGCCGTGCCGAGCTGCGGTGCAGATGGCAGGCAAGCGCCGGCCCGGCTTGCCAATACGGGCACCGGCGTAGTTTGGTGTGCCGTGCCGTTGCGCGCATTCCTTGGGGCTGCCGCAAGAAGACCGACGCCGCGAGGACCCTATGGCGGAAGAGCTGCCGTTCAAGAAGACCATGATCTTCGCCTATGGCGAGCCGCGCGAGCTGGCGCACGGCGTGGTGCGCATCGTCGCCAACAACCCCAATCACTTCACCTTCAAGGGGACCAATACCTATCTGCTCGGCACACGTACGCTGGGACTGATCGATCCCGGGCCCGAGGATGCCGCCCACCTACGGGCCATCCTTGATACGGCCGGCACGCGACCCATCACCCACATCATCATCACCCACACGCATCGCGACCACACCGACGGCATGCCGGCGCTGCTCGCCGCCACCGGCGCAAAGACCGTGGGCTTCGGACGTCGTGTCGCGAGCCGCGGCACGTCGCGCACGAGCCCGTCGGGCGGGGAGTACGTGGAAAAGGACTTCATCCCCGACATTCCGCTCACCGACGGGGCGAGGGTCGAAGGCGATGGCTGGGCGCTGACTGCACTGCACACGCCGGGGCATGCGCCCGATCACCTGTGCTTCGCGCTCGAAGGGACGAAAATTCTCTTCTCGGGCGATCATGTGATGGGCTGGAACACCAGCGTGGTGGCGCCGCCCGAGGGCAACATGGGCGCGTATATGACCTCCTTGCAGAGGCTCATCGATCGCAGCGACGAGCTCTACTTTCCCGGGCACGGCGGACAGGTCGCCGACCCCCAGCGTCTGGCCAAGGCCTATCTGCTGCACCGGCGCATGCGCGAGCAGTCGATTCTGGAGTGCATCCGCCAGGGCACCAACACCGCCCGCGGCATCGTGCCGGCGATCTACAAAGGCCTCGATCCCAAGCTCGTCAACGCAGCGACTCTCTCGGTTCTCGCACACGTTGAGCACTTGATGGAGCGCGCTCTCGTTTGCTGCGAGGGTCCGCTTTCTGCTGATCGGCCCCTCTCGATTTCTTGACCATCGCGCCGGTACGGGTGGTGCGCAGCGCGCGCCGCCGGGCCACCGGCCCCGTTCCCGTCGCATCGACCTGCGTCTGCAACTCGGCGAGAAAGCGGCGCACGCGCATGGCATTCTGGCCGAGATCGCTGTGCCCGTAGCGTGAGGCGGAGCGCACGTCGACGCGCGAGCGGGTGGCGCTGCCCTCCACGCGCACGACGACATCGTCGGTGAAGCCCGCGACCGTGGTCAGGTCGGTGGCCTCGAGCACGCCGCCCTTGGCCGGCTTCACCGCGGGCGGATCGGAGGACGCAACGCGCCACTTGAGCTTGCGCACCGCATCCTCGACCAGCCCATAAGCCTCCTCCACGCCGCGATCCATCACGAACGTGCGCAGGTCGGGATAGGCCTTCTGCTGCTCGGCGGCGAACCGTTGCCCGGGATAGTCGATCGCGTTGGCGTCCCGCGGGCGCGCCTTCGCCAGTGTGGAGAACGCCGGCGGCTCGGTGACATCGGTCGTGATGTCATTGATGGGCGGGGAATGCATGAATGCAGAAATGAAGGTCAACGGCCAGGCCAGCGCCAGCAGGGGGAGCAGAATTCCCAGCGCGGCCTGCCCCGCGCCCCCGTAGCCCCGCCGCCAGATCTGAGCCAGCGCCAGGAGGGCTGCGAGAACCGCCAGGGCGCAGCCGGCAGCTC
>DATFCC010000136.1:0-14823 GCA_035253505.1 Hyphomicrobiaceae bacterium | reverse complement strand
CTCCGGGAGAGCCTTGGCGACGGGCGATGCAGCGGGCTCCGCTGCCCGCGCGCGCTGGCGTGGCGCGGCAGGCTTGCGCCCCGCAGGCGGAGTTGCAGGGGTGGGCGCGGCCTCCGCCACGGCCGCCTTCTTCTCCGCCAGCGCCGAGCGGCGCTTCTTCAAGGCATCGATGAAGTCGAGAAGCTGTCCCTTGGCCTGCGGCGCATCCGGCGGGGAGGGCGCAGAGGCCGGTTCCGGCTCGGGCTGCGCCGGCAGTGGTTCGGTTTTGACCGGAGCCTTCGTCGCCGCGGCGGCGCGCATCGGCTCGACTGTGCGCAGCCGATCGAGGGCGCGCCCCAGGCTCAACCTGCCGCGTTCGCGTTTCGGTTCCGGCGCCAGCAGCATCTCGCGCCATTGCGCGATCGATTGCGGGCGCTCCCCCACCTCCAGCTTCAGCGCCTTGTCGATGGCCGCGAGAAATCCAGGCCGGTACGAGCTGAGCGCCAGCGTCTTGGCCGGAACGTACTCGTCGCTGACCATGCGCGAAGGCGAATCCGGGCAGCGCTTGCCGGTGATCGCATGGTAGAGCGTGGCACCCAGCGCATAGATGTCGGTCCACGGGCCCTGCTGGCGCGAGGTGGTGGCGTACTGCTCGTAGGGGCTGTAGCCCGGCTTGACCAGCGCGCTCACCGTGCGCGAATGCGAGGCGATCTCGCCGCGCGCCGAGCCGAAATCGATCAGGACGGGCGCACCGTCCTTGCGGATGATGATGTTGTCGGGGGCAATGTCGCGGTGCAGGAAGTCACCCGCGTGCACCATCTCCAGGGCATCGAGCAGCGGCGCCAGGATCTTGTCGAGCTCGGGCTGGCGCGGGGCGCGCTTGAGGCCCTTGAGCCAGGACTTGAAGCTGCCGCCTTCCTCGAAGTGCAGCACCATGTAGCCGGTGTTGTTGGCGCGGAAGTAGCGATAGACCCGCACGATATTGGGGTGCACGAAGCGGGCCAGCGTCTGCGCCTCCTCGATGAAGCGCTCCAGGCCCCATTTGTAGTCCTCCGCGCAGTCACGCGAGCGGGGAGAAGCCTCGCTCGTCTTGCTGCGCGCGGCATATTCGACGGGAAAGTATTCCTTGATGGTTACAAGGCGCGCGAGGGCCTTCTCCTCGGCCAGGTAGGTGATGCCGAAGCCCCCCGCGCCGAGCACCCGCTTGATGCGATAGTCGCCAACCAGCTCCGTACCCTCCGGCAGCGCCAGAAGGTTCGACTCGGACGCCGGGTTGGGTTGAATAGCCATTCCCATCACGGCCCATGAGCACGCGCACAGGGATTTGCAGGATCCCGCAGCATTCGCCGGCGATCATGGCTCCGACACCACCCCGGCACGCCCGGCTGCCTCCCGAAGCAGGAGCCGGCCCAGGTGCAGGCAATATTGTGGCGGAACAATGAGGCACCTACGTCACTGTGGGTGTTGTACTCCTGTTTGCGCGGGCTGGCCATGTTGCTGCCCTCATGCTCGGGCAGCTTCTGCTCAAAGAGTCGGAAACGCCGTGCGCGCAAGTCCGGCCGCGTTCGCGACTGCTCTTGGTGCTATTCGCGTCCCACAGCGGCGGTCTCCGCCACGGATGCAAGAACCGGCCGCCGATGCCCGATCTCTCGACAGCCCGCCAGCCGAGATGCCTCGCCGCGGGTGCAGCAACCGACCTCCTCATCACATCACAAGGCCACTGGGAAGGAGAGAACCATGAAGGACGACAAGCGCGCCCCCGACGGACAAGCCCAGCAGGCCGCCGGCTCGCTGCCGAACCGCATCCTGGGGTCGCTGCGGGATGCCTTGCAGGCGGCCAGTCGCGACGACCGCACGGGGGAGCTGAGCATCGGCACGCGACCCGAGGCGGGGCCGGCGAAACCCGCGCCGGAGGCGGCAAAGCCGGTCGCGGCGCCTGTCGCCAAGACCCCTGAGATCCCCGCTGCGGTGCCGCAGCCGCCCCTCGTCCCGGAACCCAAGAACATGACGCGGGAGCCGCGGCATTTCGAGGCCGACGACCCCACGACCCAGCTCAAGCGCGGCGCGCAGATCGCCCCGAAGACAGGCTCGGCCGCTGCCGGCGCCGGGGACGCCTCGAGGACGCAGGTTGTGCGCGGCCGGCCCAAGGTGCTGCGCAACACCTTCCACTCCGACCCGGTGGTCGGCTGGCTTGTCGTGATCGGAGGCCCCGGACTTGGCGCCTTCCGCCCCGTCTTCGAAGGCAACAACGCCATCGGCCGCGGCAAGGACCAGCGCATTCCCATCGACTTCGGCGATGCCACCATCTCCTCGGAGGAGCAGGGCTATATCCGCTACGATTCGATGGACCGCTCGTTCCTGTTCGTGCCGAACCTTTCCAAGACCAACATCGTTGCGATAAACGATAAGAAGCCGACCGGCGCGGTGAAGCTGGAGTTGATGGACGTGATAACCATGGGCCGCACCCAGCTTGCGTTCGTGCCGTTTTGCGGCGATGAATTCGACTGGTCGGAGCTGTCCGATCTCAAGGAGTAGCGGTGGCCCTGGAATACGCAACCCGCTCCAGCAAGGGTGCACGGAGCTACCAGGAGGACTCGGCCTTCGTTCATGCCGAGCCGGTCGATGCGGGCTTTCCTGGTTCAGACGAGGGCCGCAGCGCACGCACGTTGACAGCCGTCCTCGCAGACGGAATGGGCGGGCACGTGGGCGGAGCGCTGGCAAGCTCGACGGCGTGCCAGATTTTCATGCGCGCCTTCCAGACCTCCTCAGGCGACGTGCGCGCCCGCCTCAACGAGGCCCTGCAGGTCGCCAATGCCGCGATCGCCAACTGCGTGGAGGAGAACCCCGCCCTCAACGGCATGGGCTGCACGCTGGTCGGCACGTCTTTCGGCGAGAATGGCGTGGAGTGGATCAGCGTCGGGGACAGTCCCATGTTCCTCGTGCGCAAGGGCGACATCTTCCTGCTCAACGAGGACCATTCGCTGGCCCCCGAGATCGACAAGCTCGCCGCCGCCGGCAAGATGAGCTGGGAGGACGCGCATGCCGATCCGCGCCGGCATTTCCTGCGCTCCGCACTTACCGGCTCCGACATCGAGCTCATAGACCGCTCGCGCCTGCCGTTCGTGCTCGAGCCAGGCGATGTCGTGATCATCGCCAGCGACGGCATCCAGACGCTGCGCCATACCGACATCCTGGACATCGTGGAGGAGCGGGCCGCGCACGGCCCGGATGCCATCGCCGACGCGCTGCTGACAGCCGTCGATGCGGCGGGCGACCTCTACCAGGACAACACGACGGTGGTCGTCGTCGGCGTCAGCCGCGATTGAAGGGGCGGGCCGCGCGCGTTCCCGCGCGTGCCGTGCGCCGGGCCTCCCGACGTGGTGTCGCTGTCAGCTTCGCATAACATTGCTGAGATACCCTCGCCGAGACTGTGGATAGTGGCGCCGCGCGCATTGCGTTCGCTCGCGGATTGCGGCGTTAAATCCAAGGCTTGCGGTGCGGGGTGCGGGATGTTCACGCTGGTGGTTGCGCAGAAGCTCGGCCTGAGCTCGGATTGGGTGCTCGGGCTCTCTGTTCTCGAGGGCGTCTGTCTCACGGTCGTCTTGATGCTGCTGGCCGAGCGCTTCCTGTTCTCGCAGGCGCTCGACGCGAGCGCGCTGGCCCGCAAGAAGCGACCCACGTAGGGATTTCGCCGATCAGCGCGCCCAGGTTGGCCAAGTCGCCGGCCGGGCTCGCCCCGCCGCGCACGGCTCGTCTGCCGTTTTCGCGCCCGGCGCTCCCCGCGCCCTCTCGACGGACGGCCACGCGCCGGCCTAGGCTGCCTTCATCGAACGCGCCGAACACGCGCCGCGCCGCCATCGGCTCGCAGATCGGCCAGTTGCGGAGGAACTTCCATGAAGACCGGTGATGCCATTGCCGAAATCCTGAAGCGCGAGGGCGTGGAGTGGATCATCGGGTATCCCGTCAACCACATCCTCGAGCACGGCGCAGCCGCCGGCATTCGTCCCATCATTGTCCGCCAGGAGCGCATCGGCCTGCACATGGCCGACGCGATCGCGCGCGTCACCTCCGGCAGGAAGACCGGCATGTTCGTGATGCAGCACGGCCCAGGCGCGGAGAACGCCTACGGCGGCGTCGCCCAGGCGTACAGCGAGTCCGTGCCCATCCTGGTGATGCCCATGGGTTATGCCCAGCGCATGGCCTGGGTGGACCGCAACTATTTCTCTTCCCTCTCCATGAAGGGCATTACGAAGTCGGCGGAGCCCGTCACCTCGGCCAAGGAGCTGCCGAACGTGATGCGCCGCGCCTTCCAGCGTCTGCGCTCGGGCCGCGGCGGCCCGGTGCTGGTCGAGGTGCCCAACGACCTTTGGGCCACCGAGTGCGATCCCTCCGCCTACGTATGCCCGCAGAAGATCCGCACCGGAACCGACCCGGAAGCCGTGCGCGAGGCGGCCAAGATGCTGGTCGCGGCCAAGCGGCCGGTTATCTATGCCGGCACCGGCGTGCACTGGGCGGAGGCGTGGGGCGAGCTCAAGGAGCTTGCCGAGCTGCTGGCCATTCCGGTGACGACCAGCCTGGGCGGCAAGAGCGCGTTCCCGGAGACGCATGCGCTGTCGCTGGGCTCCGGCGGCCTCGCCATTCCGCAGACGGTGCGCACCTTCCTCGACAAATCCGATCTCATCCTCGGCATCGGCTGCTCGTTCACCGAGACCAACTTCGGCGTCAAGATGCCGGCGGGCGCCAAGATCATCCAGGCGACGCTGGACCCCTCCGACATCAACAAGGACATCCCCGTTGCCCTCGGCGTCGCCGGCGATGCCAAGCTCGTGTTGCAGGGCCTGCTCGAGGAGGTGGGCAAGCTGCACGGCAAGAGCAAGAAGGACCCGAAGGCCGTCGCCAAGGAGATCGCCGACACCTACGAGCCCTGGCTCGCCAAGTGGATGCCGAAGCTCACCGAGGACAGCGCCCCGCTCAATCCCTATCGCGTGCTGTGGGACCTGCAGAAGACGGTGGACGTCGCCAACACCATCATCACGCACGACGCGGGCAGCCCGCGCGACCAGCTCTCCCCGTTCTGGAAACCGGTCACGCCGCTTTCCTACATCGGCTGGGGCAAGACCACCCAGCTCGGCATGGGCCTCGGCCTCGCCATGGGGGCGAAGCTCGCCAAGCCCGACAAGCTCTGCATCAATGTCTGGGGCGATGCCGCCATAGGCTTCACCGGCATGGACTTCGAGACGGCCGTGCGCGAGAGGATCCCCATCCTGTCGATCCTGCTCAACAACTTCTCCATGGCCATCGAGCTCAAGGTCATGCCGGTGTCCACGGAGAAGTATCGCGCCACCGACATCTCCGGCGATTACGCCGCCATGGCGCGTGCGTTCGGCGGTTACGGCGAGCGGGTGGAGAAGCCGGGCGACATCGTTGCCGCCATCAAGCGCGGCATCGCCGCCACCGAGAAGGGGCAGCCGGCGCTGCTGGAGTTCATCACCAGCAAGGAAGTCAACGTCTCGCGGCTGTGAGGGATTGTCATCCCGGCCAGCGTGCGAAGCGCGCCGAGCCGGGGCCCAGGAACGCGCACACGCGCCGTTTTCGGCCCTGGGGCCCGGATATTGCGCTGCGCGCAATTCCGGGATGACAGATGCAAACTGCGCGTGCACGCAAGCTCTTGCGCATCGCCGTGGTGGTCCTGCTCGCGTGGCCTGCGGGTGGAAAAGCGCCCGCCTCCGCCCAAACGGCGGTTGATCTGCACCTGGTGCTGGCCGTCGACGCCTCGGGGAGCGTCAGCGAGGAGCGCTTCGAGCTGCAGCGGCGGGGATACGCGGCGGCCTTCCGCAGCCCGGCCCTGCTGCGGGCGGTCCAGTCGGGTTCGGCGCAGGCAATCGCAGTGACCATGGTGCAATGGACCGGTCCCGCCATGCAGGTGCTGGTGGTGCCGTGGACCCGCGTCGGCGACGAGCGATCGGCATCGACGCTGGCCGCCATCATCGAGCGGGTGCCGCGCCAGTTGTTCGGCGGCGGCACATCGATCAGCGGCGCCATCGACCATGCCATGACGCTGTTCGGCGGCTCTCCGTTCACCGGGGGACGGCGCGTCATCGACGTGTCGGGCGACGGCCGCAACAACCGCGGCCGGCCGGCATCGGAAGCGCGCGACGATGCGGTTCGCGCCGGCGCCTCCATCAACGGCCTGCCGATCCTGGCCGTCGAGCCCGATCTGGAGTCGTTCTACCGCGACAATGTCATCGGCGGCCCCGGCGCGTTCGTCATCCCGGCCGCCACATTCGAAGCCTTCGGCGATGCCATCCTGAAGAAGCTCATTATCGAGATCTCGGAGTCGGAAAGCGCGAAGCATCTCCCTATCCCCATTCTTCTTCGACCCGAAACGCCGGAGCGAGCTGCTGCCCCCTCGCCCTAACCCTCTCCCCGTGAAGGACGAGGAGAGGGAGGGCTCGTCGCGGCGAGCCAAGAGTTCGCACGACAACCCGAGCCCCGATTAAGGATGCTAGAGTGCCGGCGAGCTTCAGTTGCGTAGCGTCACGAGAGTTGCGTTCCATGTCCTCAGCGTCGCGCGGTGCCTCGCTGCCCGCGAACCGCGTCCTGGTCGGCGACTGCCTGGCGGAGCTTGCCCGGCTTCCGTCCGCGAGCGTCGACCTGGTCTTCGCCGACCCGCCCTACAATCTGCAGCTCGAGCGCCAGCTCCTGCGGCCCAACAACACGGTGGTCGACGGCGTCGACGACGACTGGGACAAGTTTTCCTCGTTCGCCGACTACGACCGCTTCTCGCGCGCCTGGCTCGCGGAGTGCCGGCGCGTGCTCAAGCCCGATGGCGCCATCTGGGTGATCGGCTCCTATCACAACATCTTCCGCCTCGGCGTGGCCCTGCAGGACCTGGGCTTCTGGCTGCAGAACGACATCGTGTGGCGCAAGACCAACCCGATGCCCAACTTCCGCGGCAAGCGCTTCACCAACGCGCACGAGACGCTGATCTGGGCCGGCCGCGATGCGCGCTCGCGCGTCACCTTCAACTACGAGGCGATGAAAGCGCTCAACGACGACGTCCAGATGCGCTCCGACTGGCTGTTCCCGATCTGCTCGGGGCCGGAGCGGCTGAAGGACGGCGCGGGCCGCAAGGCGCACCCCACGCAAAAGCCCGAGGCGCTGCTCAGCCGCATCCTGCTTGCCACCACCCATGCGGGCGACATCGTGCTCGACCCGTTCTTCGGCACCGGCACGACCGGGGCGGCGGCGCGGCGCCTCGGCCGCCGGTGGCTCGGCATCGAGCGCGACCCGGTGCATGCGGCGGCAGCGCGCGAGCGGATCGCCAAAGTGCGGCCGCTGCCTGCATCCGCCCTGGAGATCGCCCGATCGAAGCGGGCCGAGCCGCGCATTCCCTTCGGGACCATCATCGAGCTGCGCATACTGGAGCCCGGCATCACGCTCACCGACGAGCGCGGCCGCCTGCGCGCCGAGGTGAAAGCCGACGGCACGTTGGCGCTCGCCGGCCGGCAGGGGTCGATCCACCGGCTCGGTGCCGAAGTGCAGGGAAAGACCGCCTGCAACGGCTGGACCTTCTGGCACTACGAGGACGGCGACCGGCTGAGACCGATCGACGTGCTGCGCGACGAGGCGCGCCGCCAGCTCGGACTCACCGCGGCGGCGCCGCCGATGGTGGCCGCCGAATAGGGTCGCGCCGTTCTTCGCCGCATCCGGCCGTAAGGCTCGATTTTCGCGCACTGAAATAGCCGGACGCGGCGACCGGAAGCTCCGCGGCAGCGTGTTTTCGCGGGACTTGCGGGCAACGTTGATGGCCTTTGCCGTTGCGCGCCACGCATGTCCGACGATCAGCAAAGGTCACAGCTTGCTCCGTGGGTCCCGGCTCTCCGCGGCGCTCCGGCCGGGATGACAATCCGCACGTAGCACGTAGGTTGGGTCGAGCGTCAGCGAAGACCCAACGCAATGGGCTGCTTCAGCAGATGTCGGGTCGGCGCTTCGCTTACCCAACCTACGAACGCTCGTCATCCCGCAAATCCGGCGAGGGTACGGGCTTCGGCCGCGAGTGCCGCATCGACCTCCAGCCCATCGCGGGCAGCCTTCGCGCGCTGCGCCAGGCGGCGGGCGCCAGGCATGCGGGCGCCATCGGCGGCGATCATGCCGGCGAGCGCGCCGATGCGGTCGAGAAACTGATCCCGGCCGGCGAAGGCATCGGGATCGATGGCGACGAGCAACTGGCCGACGCCCGGCGGCGGCCCCGCGGCGTCGAAGAACGAGCTTGCCTCGTAGCCGAAGCGTGCGCCGGTGAGCGCGACCGAAAGCACCTCCACCATCAGCGCCAGCGCCGCACCCTTGGCGCCCCCGATCGGCTGCAACGCCCCCTTCAGCGCCGCCTTGGCATCGGTGGTAGGCCGGCCGTCCTCGTCGACCGCCCAGTCGGCGGGCACCGGCTCGCCGCGCTGGGCGGCAGTGAGGATCTTGCCGCGCGCCACCTGGCTCAAGGCCATGTCCACCACCAGCGGCGGGGCCTCGCGCTGCGGGGCGGCGAAGGCCAGCGGGCTGGTGCCGTACAGCGCGCGCTTGCCGCCCCATGGGGCGATGGCCTTGGGCGTGTTGCCGAACGCGAGGGCCAGAAGGCCGGCCTCCGCCAGGCGCTCCACGTGGCGGCCCACCACGCCGAAGTGGTGCGAGCGCAAGAAGCCGGCGGCGGCGATGCCGGCCGAGCGCGCGAGTGCAGGCAGGCGATCGACGGCAAGGTCGAACGCGGGAAACGCGAAACCGTGGCCAACATCGATCATCAGCACGCCGGGGCGCGTCTGGCGTGCCGACGGCACGGCATGGCCGTCGACCTTGCCGGCCCGGGCCTGCGCCGCATAGCTCGGCACGCGGCTCAAACCATGCCCCTTCTGCCCATCGACCTCGGCCTGCGTAAGGGCGCCGGCCACCGATCGCGCATTGGCCGGCGAGGTGCGCGAGCCCACGAGTGCCGCCGCAATCAGTGTCTCCAGGGCCTTGATCGTCATCGTCTCGGTTTGTGCCATGCCCGCCTCTTGCCCGGGGGTTGGTGCTCCAGTAGCAGACTCCGCCTCGGGTACGTTATTCTCGCCCTGGAGGTTCCGGCAACATGGCGCTCCTGATCGTCAGCAGCTCGCGCGGCAACGACTTTGCGAGCTTTGCACGGCAGTACGATCCCGCGCTCGATGTGCGCGTGGCGCCGGATCTCGGGCGCATCGAGGACATCGATTGCGTGCTGGCCTGGCTGCCGCCCAAGGGCCTCCTCAAGACTCTGCCGAACCTGCGCCTGATCGTGTCGGTCGGAGCGGGCGTGGATGGCCTCCTCGCCGATCCGGACCTGCCCGACGTGCCGATGGTGCGTTTCGTCGATCCCGATCTCACCGGCCGCATGACGGAGTACGTGGCGCTGCACGTGCTCTATCACCACCGCCGCATGAGCGAGTTCGGCGAGCTCCAGGACCGCAAGGTGTGGAAGTATCTGCCCGAGCCGGCCGCCCATGAAGTACGTGTGGGGTTGATGGGTCTCGGTGTCCTGGGTTCCGCCTCGGCACGCGCACTCAAAGTGTTCGGTTATCAGGTGCGGGGCTGGAGCCGCTCGCCGAAGTCGCTCGATGGTGTGGCCTGCTACAGCGGCGAGGCCGAGCTCGACGCCTTTCTCTCCGACACCGACATCCTGGCCGTGCTGCTGCCGCTCACGCGCGACACGCGCGGCATCTTGAACCGCCGCCTGCTGGCCAAGCTCTCCCGACAGGGGCGCGACCCGCGGCTGCCGGGACCCGTCCTCGTCAATGCCGGCCGCGGCGGCCTGCAGGTCGATGCCGACATCCATGCCAGCCTCGAGGCCGGCGAGCTCTACGCGGCATCGCTGGACGTGTTCGAGACCGAGCCGCTGCCGCATTCGAGCCCGCTGTGGTCGCATCCGCGCGTCGTCATCACGCCGCACAACGCGGCCGAGAGCGACCCCGCCGCCATCGCACGCTACGCGCTGCGCCAGATGGCGGCGCTGCGCGAGGGCCGGCCCCTCGACAACCTCGTCGACCGCACGCGCGGGTATTGAGCCGGGTCTGACGCACGCCGCGCCGTAGCTGTAGGTTGGGTCAAGCGAAGCGCAGATCCAACGCCAGCCCGTCCTGCCCCCATTGGTGTTGGGTCTTCGCTGACGCTCGACCCAACCTACGCATTAACGCCGGCCTCGGGGGCGGCGAGCCATACGCCGCAGCGCTGGGCGCACCGGCGGCGACTCGTTGCCTGCTAGTCGGCGACCGCCGGGCGCGGCGATGCAAAATCGCGGGCGCTGGTGCGGATCAGCAGGATCAGCGGGAAGGCGAGCAGCACCATCCACAGCAGCAGCTTGTAGTCGTTGGCGTAGGCGATCACCGTTGCCTGCTGCGTGACGAGTTGCTCCAGCAGCGCGCGCCCGGTGTCGGTCGACGGATCGAGCAAGGCTGCGGCCGGATCGGCCATGGCCTGGTTGAAGGGCGTCACGCTCTCGGTGAGCCGGGCGTGCATGAGGATCGTCTTGTTGGTCAGGTTGGCGATGACGATGGATACGCCAATGGAGCTGCCGAGATTGCGGATGAGCGTCCAGATGGCCGTGCCCTGCGTGCGGAGCGTCGCCGGCAGCGTGGAGAGCGCGATCATGTTGAGGGGCACGAACATGAAGCCCAGGCCAAAGCCCTGCAGCATGTTGGTCCACACGATGGTGCTCCAGGCCGTGTCCGGCGTGAAGTCGATGGCGACGTGGAGCGAGACGGCGCAGCAGGCAAGCCCCAGCAGCAGCAGCAGACGGGGATTGATGAGCGCCATCATCCGGCCTGCCACCAGCATGGAGCCGGCCATGCCGAGCCCGCGCGTGCCGAGCAGCATGCCGGCATCGATGATCGGATAGCCCATCATGCCCTGCAGCATCGGCGCCATCAGCGCCATGCTCGCCACCAGCAGCACGCCGCACACGAACATGAAGGCGAGGCCGACGATGAAGTTGCGGTCGCGGAAGATCTCCAGCGGAATGAAGGGCCGCTCGGTGGTGATGGAGTGGGACAGGAAGAAGTAGAACGCCACCGCCGACACGCCGGCCATCAGCCGGATCTCCTGCGAGTCGAACCAGCCCAACTGCTCGCCGCGATCGAGCATCAGTTGCAGGGCGCCGATGGCGATGCCGAGGGCCGCGAACCCGAACCAGTCGAAGGTCAGCGCGCGGTTGCCGGAGGTCTCGCTCATGAAGGTGAGGATGCCGAGCGCGGTGATGATGCCGACCGGCAGGTTGATGAAGAACACCCAGCGCCAGGAGTAGTATTCGGTGAGGACGCCGCCGAGCACCGGCCCCATGATCGGCCCGATCATCACGCCCATGCCGAACAGCGACATGGCCCATCCGCGCTGGTTGGCGGGATAGATGTCGAGCATGATGGATTGCGCCAGCGGCACCAGCGCGGCGCCGAACATGCCCTGCAGGATGCGGAACAGCACCATCTCCTCGATGTTCTGGGCGATGCCGCACAGCATCGAAGCGAGCGTGAAGCCGGTGACGCAGATGAGGATCAGCTTCTTGATGCCGAACCGGCTGGCGAGCCAGCCCACCGGCGCCGTCATGACCGCGGCGGCGACCACGTAGGAGGTCAGCACCCAGCTCACCTGATCGAGCGTGGCGGACAGGCTGCCCTGCATGTAGGGCAGCGAGACGTTGGCGATCGTGATGTCCAGGACCTGCATGATGGTGGCCATCATCACGAAGATGGTCACCATCCGCCGCCGCAGCGCCGGGCCGATGTCCCGTGCGCTCTGGCCCGTCATGGCGCGCGATCCTGCGCGGCGACGCTCGGGCCGAAGAGGCGCACCAGCCGGCCGCGATGCCCGGTATCGATCTCCACGGTGGCACTCATGCCGGAACGCAGCCGCTGCAGGTCCTGCCCCGGCTCGAACTCGATCCTGAGCGGCACCCGCTGCACCACCTTGATCCAGTTGCCGGCGGCGTTCTGCGGCGGAAGGATGGTGAACTGGGCGCCGGTGCCCGGGCTGATGGCGCCCACCTTGCCGCGCCATTCGCGCGAGGGAAATGCATCGACGGTGATGATCACCGGCTGGCCAGGACGCAGATAGGTGAGGTCCGTCTCCTTCGGGTTGGCATCGACCCACATCGCCTCGGTGCCGATCACGCTGAAGACGGCCGTGCCGGCGGTCAGGTAACGGCCCATCTGGATGCTCGATACCTGCGTGGCAATGCCCGCGATCGGCGCGCGCAGGGTGGTGTTGGCCAGGTCGCGCTTGGCACGCTGCAACGTTGCCGTCGCCTCCATGTACGGTGGGTAGCGCGCAATCGGCAGATCGAGGTCGCCCAGGAGCTGGTTGCGCACGGTCGCTTCCTGTTGCATGAGCTGCTCCAGCAGCGACTTGGCCGCCAGCAGGGTCATGTGCGCCTTGTCGACGTCCGCCTGCGAGCTGATGCGGTGGCCCAGCAGCGAGGTCTTGCGATCGTAATCCGCCTGGTTGGCCGCGACGCTGTCGCGGCCAAGGGCGATCTGGCGGGCAAGGCTCGCGGCGCTGCTTCGCAACGTGTCGAAGTCGGTCTTCACGCGCGCCAGCTTCGCCTCGGCCTCCTCCGCGGCCAGCCGGTATGGCTCGGGATCGATCGAGAACAGCTCGTCGCCAGGCGAGAGCTGCTGGCCTTCGACCACCGCGATGCTCACCACCTTGCCGGACACGTCCGGCGTGATCAGGACCTTCTGCGCGCCGACGTAGGCGTTGTCGGTCGTCACGTAGCGGCCGCTGATGACGTAGAAATAGAATCCGGCAAGGGCCGCAAGGGTGGGCACGATCACCATCAACGTCGCGCGCAGCGAGGGCATGCGCACGCTGGCGATCGACGTCTCACGCTGCTGAACGGGTGCACTGACCGTCATTGCGCGTGCTCCTGGCGCGGTTGCGCCTGCGCGCCGTTGCCGGTGCGCTGGCGGTCGGCGGCCCGGCGGATGTTGTTGCGCAACAGCGTCAGCTTGCCGAGCAGATCGGCCGCACCGCCTTCGCCGAGGCCGGCCAGCACCTCCGTCGCCACCTCGCGACCGAGCGGCGCCAGGCGCAGCAGGGTGGCGCGCCCCTTGGCCGTCAGGTAGAGCCGGTTGGCGCGCCGGTCGCGCGGATGCGGACGACGCTCGACGAGACCATGTTCGCACAGACGGTCGATCAGGCGTACCAGGGAGATCGGCTGGATCTCGAGGATCTCCGCCATCTCGGCCTGGGTCATGCCCTCCTGGCGCTCCAGCCGCGCCAGCACGATCCATTGCGCCCGGGTCATGCCGTGCCCGCGGGCGCGCTGGTCGATATAGGTGCGCATGGTGCGTGCCACGTCGGAGAGCTGGAACAGCACCTCGCGCTGCAGATCACCGTGCTTCTTGCTCATACTGCTCATTATAAGCTTGCTTATAATGATGGGTCACGAGCCGAGCTCGGCAGAGCTGCCATGCAGCTCCGCCGGATACCGGCGGCTTGCGACATCTATCGGACGCAATCTCTCTATCAGACAGGCATTAACGGGCATCGGGGCGGACCCGGCGAAACCGCAGGAGGATTAATTTTGCACCACCAAAGTGATCGCGTTGGCGCGAAACCGGGGCCCCCGACAGCGCTGCCAGGTCATCCGCCCCAGGCGCCGGCACAGTTGGAGGTTTGCGCCTGATCGGCTATCTAGCTGGCGGGGGATCGCCACCCGCCGACTTGCGGCGCCGGCCGCCGCTGCGGATCCTCCGGTCCTCGGTGCGCACCCGCCATGGCCGCGGGTCGCGGTTGCCGCAGGGTCTCCCGAACAACCTGTAGGACACGTCATGAGCCGACGTTTCATCATCACCGCCGTGGTGATTGCTGCGCTGCTGGGAGGGCTCAGCTACTTCCAGTTCGTCTTCAAGCCGCAGATGATCCGCACCTTCCTGTCGCAGATGAAGCCGCCGCCGGTCACGGTGACGGCGGAGGCGGCGCGCACCGAGAAGTGGGTCGAGCGGCTCACCTCCATCGGCACGTTGATCGCGGCGCCGGGCGTGGAGGTGGCCAGCCAGGTCGCGGGCGTGGTCTCCGAGGTGCTGATCGAGAGCGGCCGGGAGGTCGAGCAGGGCTCCAAGCTGGTGCAGCTCGACATCGCCGTCGAGCTCGCCGACCTCGCCAGCAGCAAGGCGACGCTGCGCGAAGCGGTCGTCTCCTACGAGCGCCAGGCCGACCTCATCCTCAAGAAGGTCACATCGGAGGCCAACCTCGACACCGCCCGCGCCAAGCGCGACACGGCCGACGCGGCGGTCAAGCGCATCGAGGCCGTCATTGCGCAGAAGGGGATCACGGCGCCCTTCAGTGGGCGCGTGGGCATCCGCAAGGTGGAGAAGGGGCAATACGTATCCCCCGGCATGGCCCTGGTATCCCTGCAGGCCGTGAACCCCATCCGCGCCGACTTCCCCATGCCCGAGCAGTACATCGGCAAATTGCACGTGGGACAGACCGTGGAGGTGGCAATCGACGCCTATCCCGGACGCACCTTCGAGGGTGAGATCCAGTCGCTGGATGCGCGCGTCACGCAGGAAACCCGCACGCTGCTGGTGCGGGCGATCCTGCCCAACGAGGAGCGCAAGCTGCTGCCCGGCATGTTCGCCAACGTGACGGTGCTGGCCGGCGAGCCGGCCGAGGTCATCACCATCCCGCGCACGGCGGTCACCTACAGCCTCTATGGCGACAGCGTCTACGCGGTGAAAGAGCAGCCGGCGGACGGCAAGGCCAAGGAGGGCACGGGGCCCGCGCTCATCGCGGATCGCCGCTTCGTCAAGACCGGGCCGGTGCGCGACGAGCGCGTCGCCATCCTGA
>DATFCC010000135.1:0-2295 GCA_035253505.1 Hyphomicrobiaceae bacterium | reverse complement strand
GTGCGGGCGGGACAACGTCGCGCACGCTGGCGACGCGATCGCCGGTGCCGTTGTAGGAAGGGCGCGTGCCGGGATAGGCGCCGCCCGACGAGCCGCTGCCGGGCGCCGGCGCACCGGCGTACTGCCCGGGCGGGGAGCTCGCGTAGGGCGTCGGGCCTCCCGCATAGGGTGGGGGCGAGGAGGCGTACGGCCCGGGTTGGGCGGACGAGTATGGCGGCGGGGCGTCGGCGTATGGCGCCGGCGCGTAGCCGCGGTCAGGGTCGCCCAAGCCCGCGCGCGGTGCCGGCGAGCCGTCGTAGTAGCCGGGATCGCGCCGCGCGATCGGCGCGGATGGCGTGGGGATGGAGGCAGTGGAACCGCTCTTCTCGGTCAGGCCGAAGGCGGGAAAGTCGAACCGCGTTACGTCGGCGCTACAACCACCGACCAAGACGGTAAAGGCGATAACCAGCTGCGCGACGCGGACGTCGGCAGAGGTGGCGCAAAGACGCGTTGCACTGGACATCGGGCACACCTCGTACTCCCACCATGCATTAACCCTTAACAAGTTAAGAGTGCGTTAATGCGCGTGAGATCCCCGCTGCGGTCGGCCCCTGGCCTGATCCATTCGAGGTGCCGATCGCACCTCGATCGTCACCATGCGGAGGTTTAGGCGAGGATTGTGGGAGCTTCGCGGCGCCTTGTTGGCCGGATTGAGGGAGCAGCGAGTAGGGAATAGGGATAGGGAATAGGGAATAGGGAATAGAATAGAAGGCGGCCTGGCTTCTGTCCGCACTCTCTATTCACTACTCCCCACGCCCGCTTTTACCAGCGCCTCGCGCATCGCCTGATGGGTCAGGTTGAGATAGAGGGGGGTCACCGAGATGCGGCCCGAGTAGATCGCCCACAGGTCGGTTCCCTGCTGGGTGGTCGACCGGCGGCGCTCGAAGCCCAGCCAGTAGTAGGGATTGCCCCAGGTATCGTGGCGCTCATCGATCTGCAGCAGGCCCGCATCGCGCTTGCCCTGCGTGGTGACGACGGTGGCCACCACGTCGCCGGGCTCGCAGTCGGGAAAGTTGACGTTCATGACGCTGAAGGGCGCCCACTCGATCGCCAGCAGCTTGCGGATCAGCCCGGGCGCGTGCGCGATGCCGGTGTGCCACTTGATGAACTTGCGGCCCTCGTTGCCATAGGCCTGCGACAGCGCGATCGAGCGGATGCCGAGGATGGTGCCCTCGAAAGCGCCGGCGATGGTGCCCGAGTAGGTGACATCCTCGGCCATGTTGGCGCCGCTGTTGATGCCCGACAGCACGAGGTCCGGCGCCTTGTCCTTGAGGATGTGGCGCACGCCCATGATGACGCTGTCGGTCGGGGTGCCGCGCACGGCGAACGCGCGCTCGTCGATCTGACGCAGCCGCAGCGGCTCGTGCAGTGTCAGCGAATGGCTGGCGCCGGACTGGTTGGTCTCCGGCGCCACCACCCATACGTCGTCGCTGAGCTCGCCGGCGACCTGGCGCAGCGCGTGCAGGCCGGGGGAATCGATGCCGTCGTCGTTGGTGAGCAGAATGCGCATGCCTCCACTCTATCGGGCAAAGTTGGCGCCCTGGCAACGCGCGATGTCGCTGCCCGGGATGGCGTGGGCGGGATGTCACAGCACCTTTGCACCGCAGGCCTGCGCGGCGGCGCGCCTGTTCCAACGCGCCGCTTCGGCCCCTATTGTGGGAGGGAAGCCGTTGCGCTGCGGGGGGCCTGGCCTGTCATGCCGAAGATCGTCATCTACACCACGCCGTTCTGCCCCTACTGCCTGCGCGCCAAGCGGCTGCTCGCGCAGAAGGGTGCGGCGTTCGATGAGATCGACGTGAGCGGCGACTGGGACGCGCGCGCGAAGCTGGCGGAGAAGGCCGGCGGCCTCACCACCGTGCCTCAGATCTGGATCGGCGACTTCCACGTCGGCGGCAGCGACGAGCTCGCCGCCCTCGACCGCGCCGGCAAGCTCGACGCGCTGTTGGCGGGGTGAGCATCGCGGAGCGTGAGTTCGCCGCTTCTCTCCCTCGTCATGGCCGGGCTTGTCCCGGCCATCCATCTGTCCGCGGGCTGCGGAGGCTGAGGCTTGCTGGATCCCTCGGGCCAAGCCCGGACAAGCCCGAGGATGACACTTAGGGCTTCGCGATCCGCGTCGAACCGCCCATGTAGGGCTACAGCGCCGTGGGGATGGCGACGGAGCTGTGCCGCTCTTGGTAGCTCTGCAGGTTGTTCAAGCGTCGCCGTAGCCTCCTCCTCTCGTCATGGCCGGGCTTGTCCCGGCCATCCATCTGTCCG
>DATFCC010000134.1:0-24152 GCA_035253505.1 Hyphomicrobiaceae bacterium | reverse complement strand
GAAGGGGGTTTCGGGCACCGGGGTCTTGGGCGGCCGCCCCTCGGCGAACGCCAGCAGGTTGTCCACCACCACCTGTCCCATCGCATTGCGCGTGTGGACTGAAGCTGAGCCCACATGCGGCAGCAGGGTAACGTTGTCGAGCTTCAGAAAGGCCGGGTTGATGTTGGGCTCGCCGACAAATACGTCGAGACCGGCGGATAGGATCTTGCGCTCCCGGAGCGCTGCGAGCAGGGCCGCCTCGTCGACCACGCTCCCGCGCGCCACGTTGATCAGGACGCCGCGCGGCCCGAGCGCCTCCAGGACGCGGGCATCGACAAGGTTGGCCGTGTCAGGCCCCCCCGGGGTTACGACAATCAGGACATCGACGTCGCGCGCCAAGGCGACGATATCCGCATAATAGCGGTTAGAAACGCCGGCTTGCTGGTTGCGGCCGAAGTAGCTCACCTCGAGGCCGAAGGCCTCCACGCGCCGGGCGATGGCCTTGCCGATTCGCCCGAACCCGGCGATCCCCACCTTGCGGTCCCGCAGCGAGGCCGGCGTCAACCGGTAGTCGCCCTCCCGCGGCCAGCGGCCCTCGCGCAACCACTTCTCTGCCTGGTAGAATTCGCGCACGGTGCCGAGCAGGAGGCCAAGCGCGGTGTCCGCGACCTCTTCCGTCAGCACGTCGGGCGTATTCGTGATGACGATCCCGCGCCGTGCCGCCTCGGGAATATCGATGGTGTCGTAGCCGACGCCGAAGTTGCCGATGATCTTGAGCCGCGGGCAGAGCGCCAGCATGGCTGCATCGGTCCTCACCCCGGTATGGCTGCCGGTGCAGATGGCTTGCACGTCGGGCCCGACCTGGCGAAGGAAGGCCTCGCGATCGGTTGCCTCCTGCAGGCGGTGCACGTCGAACGCCTTGGCGGTCTCCTCCTCGATCAGGGCCATCATGGGGCCGGTGTTCAGCAATATGGGCTTCGGCATTCGTCTCTCCACGTCCCCGTCCGCCGGGGCAGCATTCGCGACCGATCGCCGGCAGGCTCGCACATCGACGCATCGATTGTCCTGCGGCGCATTTTCATCGCACATAGGGCCATGACGGAAAGGGTTTACGACGTCGCCATCATCGGCGGGGGCCACAATGGCCTCACCTGTGCCGCATATCTTGCCGGCGCCGGGCTGAGCGTCGTCGTGCTCGAGAAGAACGGTGCCGTCGGGGGGGCGGCGCTCACGGAGGAGTTCCATCCGGGGTTCCGCAACTCGGTCGCCGCCTATACCGTCAGCCTCCTCAATCCGGCCGTCATTCGCGACCTGGACCTGCCGCGTCACGGCCTCGAGATCGTCGAGCGGCCGGCCGCCAATTTCTGGCCGGTGGACGCGCGGCGCCACCTTCTAATGCCCTACGGGCTTGCGGGGCGCCAGCGCGCCGTGGCCGGTTTCTCCGAGCGCGATGCAGAGCGGCTCCCAGCCTACGACGCAGCCCTGGAACGGGCCGCCTCGTTCCTGCGCGCGCTGGCGCTGCAGCGTCCGCCGAACGCCGGGGGCGGCATTCTGGAATTGCTGGCCAACGCCGCCCTCGGGCAACGCCTTTTCAGATTGACGCTCGATGACAAGCGCCTGCTTCTCGACCTCTTCACCAAGAGCGCCGCCGACTTCCTGGGCCAGTGGTTCGAGAGCGACGTGATCAAGGGCGCGCTCGCTTTCGACAGCATCGTCGGCGCCTATGCCAGCCCGTTCACGCCGGGAACCGCCTACGTGCTGTTGCACCACTGCTTCGGCGAGGTGAACGGCAAGCCGGGCGTGTGGGGACATGCCGTAGGCGGCATGGGCGCCATCAGCCTCGCCATGGCACGCTCGGCCGCCGCGCGGGGTGCCGACATCCGCACCGGCGCGGCGGTGGCGGGTCTGATCATGGAGAGCGGTAAGGCCGCCGGCGTGGCGCTCGCCTCGGGCGAAACGGTGAAGGCGCGCGCCGTCGCAGCCAATGTCGGACCGAAACTGCTGTTTCGCGACCTCGTGCCGGCCGACGCGATCGACGGTGATCTGCGTCGCCGGTTCACCCATCTCAAGTCCGGCTCCGGCACGTTCCGCATGAATGTGGCCCTGTCGGAGCTGCCGGACTTTGCCTGCCGGCCGGGCACGAAGTTGCAGGAGCATCATGGGGCCGGGATCGTCATCGGCCCGACCCTGCAGTATCTGGACCGGGCCTACCTCGATGCGCGCATCCACGGCTGGTCACGCGAGCCGGTCGTCGAGATGCTGATCCCGTCGACCCTGGACGCCTCCCTGGCGCCCGCGGGCCGGCACGTCGCCAGCCTGTTCGTGCAGCACGTCGCCCCGCATTTGCCGGACGGCCGAAGCTGGGACGAGGCTAAGGACGAGTTTGCAGACCTGGTGATCGATACCGTCACCCGGCACGCACCCAACTTCCGCCCGAGCGTACTCGCACGGCAGGTTCTGTCGCCGCTCGACCTCGAGCGGCGCTTCGGGCTTCTGGACGGCGATATCTTCCATGGGCAACTGGGCCTCGATCAGCTCTACAGCGCGCGGCCGGTGGTGGGTCATGCCGATTATCGGATGCCGGTCCCAGGCCTCTACCTGTGCGGATCGGGGGCACACCCCGGCGGCGGCGTTACAGGGTTGCCTGGGCGCAACGCAGCCATTGAAATCATTCGCGATTTCAAGCGCCATGCATGGCTGGCGCGCCGTTGAACCCTCGCTTTTGTGCTCGCGACAGCTTATATTGAACGGGCGAGGCTGGACTTAACCGGCCCAAAACCCAATTCGGTGCGAGCGAGAGCATGAGCACGCCACGTCCCCGTCCCCAGGTGATGAAGCTGACCGAGCGGGCAGCCGCCCGCGTGCGCGCTATCATGGCCGAGAAGGGCGCCGGCACTGCCGGCTTGCGCATCGGCGTGAAGAAGGGCGGGTGCGCCGGGATGGAATACACGATGGAGTGGGCGTCCGAGCAGAAGCCGTTCGACGAGGTGATCGAGCACGAGGGCGCACGCGTGCTGATCGACCCCAAGGCGGTCATGTACCTCCTCGGCAGCGAGATGGACTACAAGACCGACAAGCTTGCCGCGCAGTTCGTCTTCACCAACCCCAATCAGACGAGCGCATGCGGATGCGGCGAATCCGTGAACTTGGCGCCGGCCGGCAAAGAGAAGCTGGAAGAGCTGCGCGGCTGATCGGCGTCGCGATAGCGCGCGACACCTGTCATCGGGAAGGCGGTTGCCAGCGCCGGGCCGCATCCTCGTCGCTGTCGCGGGTCTCGACCCACGTCTGCGATCCGTCGGCTCTCGACTCCTTCTTCCAGAATGGCGCGCGCGTCTTGAGATAGTCCATCAAGAACTCCGCGGCGGCAAAAGCGGCCTCGCGGTGGGCCGATGCGGTCACTACCAGCACGATATTATCGCCCGGGGCGAGCCTACCCACACGATGCACGATGAGGCTTGCCAGGAGCGGCCAGCGCCGCTGCGCCTCGCCTTCCACGCGCGCCAGCTCCGCCTCGGTCATGCCGGGATAGTGCTCCAGCGTCATGGAGGTGATGCGGTTTGCGCTTGCGTCCGCCCGCACCGTGCCCGTGAACGTCACCACCGCGCCGACGTCCGTGCGACCGGCGGTCAGGCCGCGCACCTCGGCGCCGATGTCGAAGTCCTCGGCCTGGACGCGCACCGTCACGGCTCACCCTCCCGTCACGGGCGGGAAGAAGGCGACCTCGCGCGCCCCGGCGATGCGGGTGGTGGGCTGCACGTGCACGCGATCGACCGCCGCACGGATCACCTCGGCGCGTGCGAACGCCTCGGCATATTCAGGTCCGCGGCCTTTGAGCCAGGTCATGAGCTCGGCAACGGTGCCGACGCTGGCGGGCACATCGACGTGCTCCTCGGCCTTGCCAGTCTTCTCGCGCACCCAGGCGAAATAGAGAAGCTTCACGGACATGGCGAACCTGTTGCCTCTACTGCTCCATGGCTGTGCGGATCGCAGCCTTGAGGTAATCGAAGCCGGTCCAGAGCGTCAGCAGGGCCGCGATCCACAGCATGGCGAGGCCGGTCCACGTCACGCCGGGCACGATCTCATCGCCAGCCGGGCCCGCCAGCAGGATGCCGAGCGCGATCATCTGCAAGGTCGTCTTCCACTTCGCAAGCTGCGTCACGTGAACCCGGACGTTGAGCTCTGCCAGGAACTCCCGCAGCCCCGAAACCAAGATCTCGCGGCACAGGATGATCACCGCCGCGGCGACGTTCGAGGCACCGATGGTGTGGTCGAACGTCAGCATCAGCAGGGTCGTGCCCACCAGCAGCTTGTCGGCGATGGGATCGAGCATGCGCCCGAGCACGGTCTGCTGGCGCCACACGCGCGCGAGGTACCCGTCGAGCCAATCGGTTATGCAGGCGAAGATGTAGACCGTCAGGGCCCACCACCGGCCGCTGTAATCTGGCACCAGGAGGAGGCACAGCACGATCGCGGGAACGGCGAGAATCCGCAGGTATGTCAGCAGATTGGGCAAGCTGACGGGATTCGCGGTCGCGGGCGCTGGGGCGACGGTCTTCATGCGGCGGACAAGAGCACCCCCGGCGGGGCAGCGTCAATGGGGAGCGGCCGGGCGACCCGATCAAGTGTTGGGCAACGATCGGCGCCGCAGGTCGCTGCAATTGAAGCTTTTTTCGGCGGCACCGGGCTCATGCCACCCGGCTTCTGCGCATGGCGCTCGAAAAGCGCGGGCAGACCTCCTGGGCAAAGCGCGCCATCATTTGCTGGCGCACCGCGAACGGCGTGCCCGGCGTTGCCGATGACACCATGAAGTAGTTGAACCCGAGCGCCGCCAGACGCTCGATGCGCCGCGTGATGGTCTCCGCGCTGCCGACAAGGTTCGAATCGAGGAACGGCCCGAGCTCATCGGGATTGGCGAGCTTGCGCAGGTTGGCAAACATGCGGCTGAAGTCGGCGTATTCGGGAATGTTGGACCACGGATTGGCGTCCGCCTCGTAGTGGTCGGCCTGCAGGGCGAAGTAGGCGGGGTAATAGCGCCGCCCCAGCTCGCGCGCCTCTTCATCCGTGTCGGCGATGAACATCTTGACGGAGATCGGCAGGATCGCGTTGGCGGCTTTGGCGCCGGCGCGGGCACGCCACCGTTCCAGGATTTTCGCCAGCAGGCCGTCGGGGAACGTCGACAGGCAGATGGGCGCGATGCCGAGATCACCCATCACCTCCGCGCTGGCCGGGCTGCCGATCGCGCCGTAGAAGTGCACACGCTTGTCGACGGGCTCCGGCCGCAGGCGGATGGGTCGCTCGATCTTCCAGAAGCGCCCGTCATGGGTGAACGCCCCGCCCGACAGGCCCTTCTCGACGATCCGGAAGACTTCCGTGAAGCGCGCGCGGCCTTCGTTCATGTCGACGTTGTAGGCGTCGTACTCCATCTTGGCGGTACCCCGCCCGATGCCCAGGTGCAGCGTGCCGCGCGTGAGGCTGTTGAGCATCGCGATCTCCTCGGCAAGGCGCAGCGGGTGGTACCAGGGGAGCACCAGCACCGAGGTTCCGAGGGACAGATCGGGAAAGCGCGCGGCGATGTGCGCCATCATGAGCAGCGGGCTCGGCGTTGGATAGTAGTCGCTGAAGTGGTGCTCGAGCAGCCAGGCGGCGTCGTATCCAAGCTTGTGTCCGAGGGCGCAGTCCTCCATCAGCTCGCGGTAGAGCGTCGAGTCCGGCTCGCCGCCCCCGCCGGCCGCAGCCGCCTGAAAACCGAAGGCGATGTCCTGCATGTGCTCGTTTCCTCCCGATCCGGCCCGACGCTAGCAGGCCGCGCATGCCGTCGGTAGCCGACGCCATGCATAGCCCGTCGCCACAATGGGAAAGGCGCGTCAGTCGCGCCGCTCGTGGAAGAAGTCGTAGATCGTCCTGGCCATGGCGGCGCTGATGCCGGCAACTGCCTGGAGGTCCTCGGGGCTGGCGCGCGAGACGGCCTTGGCCGAGCCGAAGTGCTGCAGCAGCGCGCGCTTGCGCGTGGGGCCGATGCCGGCGATCTCGTCGAGCGGGTTGGCGCCGATGCTCTTGCCGCGCCTGGCGCGGTGCGTGCCGATGGCGAAGCGGTGCGCCTCGTCCCGCAGGCGCTGGATGAAGTAGAGCACCGGATCGCGCGGCTCGAGCATGAGCGGCCGGTCGCGATCGGCGAAATGGAAGTGCTCGCGGCCCGCATCGCGGTCGGGGCCCTTGGCCACGCCAACGAGCGCGATACCGCGGACGCCAAGCTCGTCCAGCACCTGCACGGCAACGCCGAGCTGGCCGCGGCCACCGTCGATCAGCACGAGATCGGGGCGCGTCGGGAACTCCTCATTGACGGCGTCGCCATCCGGCGGGGCAGCCTCCGCATCGGCCTCGAGCAAGGAAATCTCTGCTTCGGACATGGCCGGCCCCGCCTCGGCGCTCTCCGCACGCAGCACTCCGAAGGCCAGCGAACTGCCTCCGCGGCGGTCGATCGGCGGCGGCTGGGGCTCCTCGATACGCGATAGGACGATCTCGGAGGGGATGTCCGGTGGCTCGGCGCGCGGTGCCGCATCCGGCGGACCCGCAACGTGAACGGTGGTTGGAGCCTCCGCCTCGTCGAGCACAAGGCGCTTGAAGCGCCGCGACAGCACCTCGCGCATCATGGCGTAATCATCGCCCGGGGCGAGATCGGCCGACTTGATGTTGAACTTGCGGTACTGGTTCTTCACGAAACCTTCCGCGCCAGCCACGATCATCGCGCCGACGGCGCTCGCTCCCTGGATGTGGCTGTTGTCGAATACCTCGATGCGGCGCGGGACCGTGGCTAGGCCGAAGCGGTCCCTGACAGCCTCGAGCAGAAGACGCTGCGAGGAGGATTCGGCCAGCCGGCGCCCCAGCGCCTCGCGCGCGTTCTGCACGGCATGCTCGACGACGGTGGTCTTGCTTCCACGCTTGGGGGCGCGAATCTCCACCCGCCGCTCGGCCTTGGTGGACAGCGCCTCCTCCAGCAGCGCCTGCATCGGCAGCTCATGGCTGATGAAGATGCAGCGCGGCACCGGCTTGTCGTCATAGAACTGGGCGATGAAACTCTCCAACACCTCGTCGACGCCCACGGACTTGTCGGCGCGCGGGAAGTAGGCGCGGTTGCCCCAGTTCTGGCCGGACCGGAAGAAGAAAACCTGGATGCACGTCTGCCCGCCCTCCTGGTAGGCGGCGAACACATCCGCCTCCTCGATGCCTTCGGGGTTGATGGCCTGGTCGGCGGTGACGTGCGCAAGCGCCCACAACCGGTTGCGGTACTTGGCAGCCTGCTCGTAGTCGAGGTTGGCGGCGGCCTCCTGCATGAGGCGCTGGTACATCTGCCGCGCATTCTGGCTTTCGCCCTTGAGGAAGCGCGTCGCTTCCTCGACCAGGGATGCATAGTCCTCGAGCCCGATCTCGCCGGTGCAGGGCCCAGAGCAGCGCTTGATCTGGAACAGCAGGCAAGGGCGCGTGCGGCTCTCGAACACCGCGTCCGAGCACGAGCGCAGCAGGAACGCGCGCTCCAGCATGTTGATGGTGCGGTTGACGGCGCCGGCGGAAGCGAACGGGCCGAAATAGTCGCCCTTGCGGTTGCGCGCACCGCGGTGCTTCAGGATCTGCGGCGCCTTGTGATCGCGGGCGATGAGGATGTAGGGGAACGACTTGTCGTCGCGCAGCAGCACATTGTAGCGGGGCCGGAAGCGCTTGATGAGGTTGGCCTCCAGGAGCAGCGCCTCGGCTTCCGTGCGCACCGTCACGAACTCCATGGATGCCGTGCCGGCGATCATGCGCGTAATGCGGTTCGTGTGGTTGCCGGCGCGCGCGTAGTTGGTGACCCTGGCCTTGAGGTTGCGCGCCTTGCCGACGTAGATCACCGTGCCCGATGCATCGAGCATGCGGTACACGCCCGGCGACCCGGGCAGCGTTTTCAGGTACTGCGCGATCACCGCCGGGCCGGTGGCGGCCTGGCTGGCGGGCCCGGCGGGCACCTCGCGTGTGTTCTTGAGCGGCATATCGGCGTATTCTCGGGGCCTTCGGTATCCAGCCCTCGGCTCCCCGGACTGGATCATACATGTGGGGTCTGCCGCCCCTAGTCAATCCATGGAAAACGGTCAGGAAGGACGCAATGCTGAAGCTCTTCTATGCGCCGCAAACGTGCGCCCTCGCCTCGCACATCGCCCTTGAGGAAGCGGGGGCAGATTACGAGACGGTGCGGATCGATTTTCGCGCCGGCGAGCAGAGGAAGCCGGAGTATCTCGCCGTCAATCCCAAGGGCCGCGTGCCTGCTCTCGTCACCGCCCGCGGCGTCCTGACCGAGACGCCGGCGATCCTGGCTTTCGTGGCGCAGACCTATCCCAAGGCGCGCCTTGCCCCGCTCGATGACCCGTTTGGGTTTGCGAAGGTCCAGGCATTCAACAGCTACCTGTGCTCCACCGTGCATGTCGCCCACGCCCACCGCATGCGCGGCTACCGCTGGGCCGACGACCCGGCTGCCATCAAGGAGATGCAGCGCAAGGTGCCACAGTCGGTCGGCGAATGCTTCGAGCTGATCGAGCGCGAGATGATCGCCGGCCCGTGGGTCATGGGCGATGCCTACACCGTCTGCGACGCCTATCTGTTCACGCTGTCTGGATGGCTCGATGGTGACGGCGTGGACATCGGCCGCTTTCCCAAGGTGCAGGCGCAGCGCGCCCGGATGTCGGCGCGGCCCGCGGTGACCAGGGCGGTTAAAGCGGAAGGCTGACGACAAGCTCAGCCGCCGTTCAGGCAGACCACTCCCGAGCGATGCGCACGGCGGCCTGGTGCATGCGCGGAACGTGGCGCTCGCAGATCTTGAGGGTCAGGCGGGGCAGTGGGCCATGCATGCCCACCGCCGCCAGCACATTCCCGGTCGCATCGACGACGGGCACCGCGGCGCCGACGACTCCCTCCAGCCGCTCCTGGTTGTTGAGCGCATAGCCTGCCGCCCGGATGCGGGCGAACTCAGCCTCGAGCTGGCTGAGGCTGGTCAAAGTGAACGACGTCGCGGCCTTGGGTTTGCGGGCTCTTATCAGCCGGCGGCTGAGCGAGGGCTCGAGGTTCGCCAGCAGCAGCTTGCCGCCGGAGACCGTATGCGCGGGCACGCGAGTTCCGACATCCTGATGCAGGCGCAGCGGCCACGCGCACTCGATGCGCTGCAGGTACACGTAGTCGAAGTCGTGCAGGAGGCCGATGTTGCAGGTCTCGCCGATGTCCTCGACGAGATCCTGAAGGATCTGGCGAACGGGCGCTGATTGGTTGAGCGAGCGCAGGGTGCCGAATGCAAGCTTCGACAGCCGCGGCCCGACCGAGTAGCGCTCGCGTGGCTGGTCACGGATGACGAGCCTGAGGCTGACGAGTTGGCCCAGCACCCGATGAACGGTTTGCCGCGGCAGCCCGAGCCGGGCCGCGAGATCGGGGAGACCAACGGGCTGGAGCTGGTCACCCACGGCCTCCAGGACATTGAGCGCCTTTTCGAGTGCAGATAGGCGGTTGGCACTTGGCATTCGCGACAAACTTCTTTCTCGGCGGAGGCCTCCTGGGGTCCAAGCTGCCCGGATGGGCAGGTCTTCCCGCTACCGATAGGGATTGTTGACAGGGAAAAGGTTGCGGGGACTATGGCGGGACGTAGGAACCGCTGCGCGCGCCAGCAATTGCTGGAAAATTCGACTGCATGCAGAACACCAAAAGAACCGGGCGCAAAGTTGGCAGCTTCGCGACGATAGCTGACAATGAGCAAGACGATCACATGGCTGGCATGATCGTCAAGGCGCGCGCGGCGACACAATACGTCGTTCGCGAATAGCAGGAATACAGATCTGGTGACGATCCAGGAGCCCACGGAAGAAGCAATTGCGGCGGCGGCTGCAATTCTGTGCACGGGCGGTCTCGTGGGCATGCCCACGGAAACCGTTTACGGCCTGGCCGCCGATGCCGGCAACGGCCGCGCCGTTGCTGCAATCTTCGCCGCCAAGGCGCGGCCGCAGTTCAATCCGCTGATCGTGCATGTCACCGATGCGGAGGCGGCGTCCCGGCTCGGCGAAATCACGGGCGCGGCGGAGCGGCTTGCGTCCGCCTTCTGGCCGGGGCCGCTGACGCTGGTGGTGCGGAAGAGGTTGCCGAGCCCGGTAGCCGAGCTGACGACGGCCGGCCTCGACACGGTGGCCGTGCGGGCGCCGTCCCATCCGGCCGCTCGCGCGCTGCTGCGCGCCGTCGAACGGCCCATCGCGGCCCCCAGCGCCAATCGTTCGGGCCACGTCAGCCCGACGACGGCGGCCCACGTTGCGGCTGATCTGGGGAGCCGCGTCGCTCTCGTTCTGGATGGTGGCGCTGCGCCGATCGGCCTGGAGTCGACTGTCCTGGATGTGATCGGCGCCCACCCGGTCGTCCTGCGTCTGGGCGCGATCACACGCGGGGACATCGAGCGTGTCATCGGCCATCCCGTCGCGGTCGCGGACGGCGAGCCTGACAAGCCGCGGTCGCCGGGAATGATGGCGCGCCACTACGCGCCCGCGGCCCGGCTGCGCCTCGATGCGCTGGACGTGCACGAGGGCGAAGCGCTGCTGGGGTTCGGCCCGGCGATGCCGAAGCACGGGGGCGAGGCCATCAACCTCAGTCGGCACGGAGACCTGGCCGAGGCCGCAGCCAACCTTTTTTCCGCCTTGCGGACGCTCGACGCAACCGGCACCAAGTCCATTGCCGTCATGCCGATCCCGCACCTGGGACTGGGTGAGGCGATCAACGACCGGCTGCAGCGCGCCGCAAGGACCGAATGACCGACGCCCGCCTTTCCCGCTATCTGCTCGCTCGGCTGGCAGACATCGTCGGCCAGGAGCATGCGCTGGCCGATCCGGAGCAGCAGCTCCCCTACCTGCGCGAATGGCGCGACAAGTACGAAGGCCGCGCATGCGTCGTGGTCAGGCCCGGCACGACGGAGCAGGTGGCGGCCATCATGCAGCTTGCCTCCAGCGCCGGCGTGCCGGTGGTGCCGCAGGCGGGCAATACGGGACTGGTCGGCGGGCAGATTCCCACGCAAGGCGAGATCCTGCTGTCGGTCGGGCGCCTGAAGCGCGTGCGCAACATGGATGCGGCCGGCTATTCCATGACCGTGGAGGCGGGGCTCACGCTCGCAGAGGCGCAGGCGGTCGCCGAGGGCGTGGATCGCCTGTTCCCGCTCAGCCTGCCTTCGGAAGGGACCTGCCAGATCGGCGGCAATCTTGCCATCAACGCCGGCGGCGTGAGCGTGCTCGCCTACGGCAACGCACGTCAACTTGTGCTGGGCCTCGAGGTGGTGCTGGCGGACGGCCGCGTCTGGAACGGCCTGAGGGGCCTCAAGAAGGATACCAGCGGCTACGATCTGAAGGACCTGTTCATCGGCTCGGAGGGGACGCTAGGCATCATCACGGCCGCCGTCTTGAAGCTGTTTCCACGCCCGGCGGAGAAAGCGACGGCGCTCGTGGCGCTGCCTGACCTCGACGCGGTGCTTTCCCTCTACAGCCTGGCACAGGAGACGGCCGGCCAGTCCCTGACGGGCTACGAGGTGATGGCCGGCATCGTGCTGGACCTCGTCCTGAAGCATACGCCAGGGACGCGCGACCCGTTTCCGCGCCGGCATCCCTGGTACGCGCTCGTGGAGACCTCGGGCCTCAAGGCGGACGGGGGCGCCGAGCGCGTCATGACCGAGATGCTGGCCTCCGCCAGCACGCGCGGCATGATGGATGATGCAGCGCTTGCCCAGTCTCTGTCGCAGGCGCAGGACCTCTGGCGATTGCGCGAGTCCTACTCGCCGGCGCAGAAGCCGGAGGGGGGCAACATCAAGAACGACGTGTCGGTGCCCGTGGCGCGCATCCCCGAGCTCATCCGGCGCGCCGACGCCGCGGTGGAGCGGCTGTGTCCTGGAGCCCGGCCCGTGCCGCTTGCTCACTTCGGCGACGGCAGCGTGCACTACAACATCGCCCAACCGCCGGCGATGTCCCGGCAGGCCTTCCTGGCGCTGTGGGACGACATCACACGCGCCGTCCAGGATATCGCGGTCGAGCTCGGCGGATCGATTTCCGCCGAGCACGGCATCGGCCAGATGAAGCGCGCCGATCTGTGTCGCGTGAAAGGCGGGGTCGAGATCGACCTCATGCGCCGGATCAAGACCGCTCTCGATCCCAAAGGGATCCTAAATCCAGGCAAGGTCCTGTAGTGTCGTCGATCTACGTCCGCGAGGGCGCGCCGGCGGAATCTCACGCCCGCCGTTCTACGACGTCGACCTGCGCTTCATGGTCGCCGGCGGACCGCGCCACTCCGGCAGGGCTATTCGCTTCGCCGCGCCAGCCGAATACGCTGTCCGTTCCGTAGAGCCAGCGCTTGAAGCTGCCGCCGACGCGGCGGCCTGCGGTCCTGGCCGGTGAGGTCTGCTGCTGCAAAGCTTGGAGCTCTCCTCCGAGCCGGCCAAACAGGCCGAGAACCGTCTGCTCAAGCTGACGCAGGCCGTTGTTGACGATGCCGATGTCGCCGCCGGTCTCGATACGCCATGCCGTGAAGTTGTCGCCGAGCGTCTGCTGGTTGGCGCCGAGCTTGACGAGTGCCTGGTAGACCTCGGCGATCTCCTTCTCGCGCTTCCTGGCCGCCTCCTCCACCCCCTGCAGGTGCGCTCGCACCGAGGCATCGAGGGCGATCTGGCGCTCACTGGTGGCACCCCAGTAGCGCTCCGTGTCCTGCTGCAGGCGAGTGAGGCCGGCCTCGGCCTTCTCGAGGCGTTCGCTGATGGCTCCGGTGACACGGTTGATCGTGTCGAGGGTCTGCTTGTTGACCGTCGCGTCAAAGCTCCGCACTGCCTCGCTGAGATCGCGCCACGATTCGCTGGCGGCGGCGAGCTTGTCGAGGCTTGCGAAATGCTCGCCGAGCGGGCCCATGTTGTCCAGGCGGGCCAGCCGCTCGCTGACGGTGGTGCCGATCTCGGTCAGCTTGGCGTCGACGAGCGCCTTCAGGGCGTGCACGCGCTCGGCCGCCTCGGTGCGCTCGGCGGCGGCGCCGGAAGCCTCACGCCGCAGAGCCTGCACGCTCGATTGCACCTCGCGCGTCAGATCGAGCAGGGCGTGGCGATCGCCAAGCTCCCCTGCCCCGCCGCGCAGCGCCTGTACGCCGCTATCCACATCGCGCAGCATGTCGCCGAGCGCCTGCCGATCGGCAGCGACCTGGCCCTGCAGCGCGCGCAGCGTGGCCTCCATGCCGTCGAGACGCTGGAACATCGCCTGTGCCGCCATCGACGACAGCTCGCCGATCGTCTCCGTGCGGGTTTCCGCGGGGGCCGCGAAGGCCCCCCGCAGCGGCGCATCGCGCCAACGCTCCAGCCGCTGGGGATCGGTGGCCGCATGCGTGAGCAGGGACGCGGCAGGCGAGCCCGGCCCCCCGCTGAGCAGGGTCCGCAGCAGATCGTCGAGTCCTGCGGGCACATGGCGCTTCGCGGCCTGCTCGGAAGCGCGCCGCAGCACGTCCTCGAATGCCGCCGACGCGTGCGGATTGCCTTCCGACGCATGCAGGGAGGAAGGCGCCTCGGCGGCAATCGCTACCGCTGTCTCGCGGCGCAGGCTGTCGACGCGCACGCCGAGCTCGGTGAGAAACTCTGCGGCAACGACGACGCGCGTCAAGGCGTGCAGCAGATGCTCCAGGCGCACCTCGCCCGAGGCGTGGAAGCGCGCCACGTCGTAGGCGCAGTTGCAGCACGCCAGCACGTCCTCGTCGACAGCGATCGCACTGGCGCTCACGCCCAGCGACCCCGACCCCGCCCCATGGCCATTGCGCTCGGGGTGCCCGAACGCGTCGCGCGACAGGACGGGCGGGCGCGGTGTGCGCAAGTCCAGGTCGATACCCTTGTACGCCATCTACTCGTCTCCCTGAGCCGCCACAGCCGGAGGTGCCGCCGAGCCGCTGCCGGACAGCGACCCGGTGTGCGCGCCTCTGGCTAGCAGCGAAAAACCCCCTCGCGGAGGACGGATCCGACCCGTTCGACTGCCCGGAGCATACAGAACGCACAGACCGAAGGCGAGATCGTGGAGCCGGGCCGCCGGCGTCGACGGACACGGCCACAGTCGGCTAGGCTCACGACCGCATGAGACAAGATTCGCCTCTTGAAACGCGAGCACCGCCGTGGCCGCGATGCGGCGCCAGCGCGGCGATATTTCGCAACGGAGCCGTGCTCCTGATCGAGCGCGGCAAGGGCGCGTTCAAGGGGCGCTGGAGCCTGCCGGGAGGACACATCGAGGCCGGCGAGACGGCCCGGGCCGCAGCGGCGCGCGAAGTTCGGGAGGAGGCCGGCGTCGAGGCCGACATTCGCCATCTCGTCGACGTGCACGATATCGTCCTGCGCGATCGCGATGGTGCGCTCGCTGCGCACTACCTGATCGCCGTGTACTGCGGGGGCTGGCTTGCCGGCGAGCCGGCGGCCGGGAGCGATGCCGCCGCGGCGCGCTTCGTCCCGCTCGCAGAAATCGCCGGCTATCCCTTGACTGATGGCGCCGCAAAGCTGATCCACAAGGGATGGTCGCTGATGCAAACGGAGGCCCGATGACGGCGCTGCCGCTGTTCGCTGCGAAACGCGGCCGCTGCGGCGCGCAGGGGGCACATATCGAGCGGCATTGCCAGATGGCCGCGCCACGCCGGCGCTTGTGGCGACGGCTGGCCGCGGCCGGTTTGCTGGTTATCAGTACGGCGAGCCCAAGCCTCGCCCAGGGCGCCCTCGCCTCGCCGGACACGCGCCCCTATGACGAGCGCCTCATGCGGCTATCGGAGATTCTGGGCGCGGTTCACTATCTGCGTGAGCTGTGCGGCTCCAACGACGGACAGGCGTGGCGCGATCGCATGCGGGAGCTGATGGACGCCGAGGGATCGACGGCCCTGCGGCGGGCGAAACTGACGCGCAGCTTCAACAACGGCTATCGCAGCTACAGCCGCACCTACAATAGCTGCACGCCCTCGGCCCAAACCGCGATCGCGCGGTTCCTGACCGAGGGCGCCGAGATCGCCGATGCCCTTCTGAAATCCGCGCCTTGAGGCCGACTGCCTGCGTTAATCATGATTAACCGTTAATGGTTGCAGCTCGAACGTCCGCCGCAGTCCTGTGCTAGCCGTGCTCTTGCGTGCGACGCGATGGCTCCGAGGGGTGTGCGTCGCCGATCTGCCGATGGGGGAGAATTATGCAGGCGTTCGGGCCGTCCAACGGGGACGATTCGCGCATGAAGGCGCTCGACTTCATTCTCGCTGCCTGGGAAGAGGGAACGGATAGCGGCATTGCGCCGGAGATGATGGCCTACGCGGCGCTGTATACCGCGCTGACGGATCTGGTGGCCGCCTTCGGCGAGGCATCGGTGGTATCGCTGGTGAACGGGCTCGCGCCGCGGGTCGAGAAAGGCGAGTTCACGCTCTATCGCACGCGCCAGTAGAGCGAGGCGCCGGCGGGCTGCGCCGTGCGCTGCTACCAGAGGCGAAATCGCTTCATGACCATCTCGCCGATCAGCACGCAGCCGAAGCCGATCAGGATGAGGCCGGCGATGCGGTTGATCTGGCCCAGCCGCACCACGTCCAGGCGGTGACGGATGGCGGCGATGAATTGGGACACGACGAACCAGTAGAGGAAGCTTCCGCCCAGGATGGCCGCCACCATCGTGAAGGCGTCGATATGGGATTCCACCTCCACGAACGAGCTGACGCCGCCGAAAATGGCGACGAGCCCGAGGAAAGCGGTCGGATTGGTGAGCGTCAGAAAGAACATCTTGGGGATGTCCCAGACGTAGTCGCGCAGCGATGCCTTGTCGGCTTGCGCATCGGCTACGATGGTCGCCTTGGTCACCCACAGATTGACGCCAAAGGCCAGCAGCGCCGCCCCGCCGACGAGCTGGATGGCCGTGCGATACTCGCGTATGGCTCCGGAGATGGCGTTGACGCCCAGCGCGGCGCCGAGCGCAATGGTGCCGTCGGCGGCCATGATGCCGATGGCGGCAGCCATGCCGCCGAAGAACCCCCGCTCGAGCGCCCGCTGCAGCCCGAGCAGATTGATGGGACCGAACGGCATGGCGAGCAGGATGCCCATGACCACGCCGACGGGTATGATGAGGGGGTTGGGGATGTAGGCCACGAGCGGTGCGAGGCCCTCACCGGCGGGCGCAGGCCCGCATCGTCGACGGGGGGGCCGCGCGCGAATGGGACATTTCGGCGGGCACGCCGCCGACGGGCGACCGGCTCGGTAGCACGAGGAACCTCCCGATGGCGCAGGGCATATCGACGGGTCTGCGCATCATCGCAGTATTCCTACTGACGCAGTCTCCACTTGTCCATGGCCGCTCGCACAACTGGCAGGGCTGGTCGCTCGCGGCCGAGGCCAAGTCGGGCGCCAGGAAGGATCGACGTGAGGCCTCGGCGACATCCGAGGTGCATTACGGAACCGCGGGGCTGCCGCAGCCGGTTGCCGATATGCGCGAGGCAATCCTTGCTGCCGTCAGGTCCGGCCGCATCGAGGACCTGCAGCATGCGTGGGAGCTCAACGAGCTGAAGCCGGACGTCGGTGAGCCACTCACGGGCGATCCGGTCGCGCACTGGAAGCGGATCTCGGGCGACGGCAACGGACGCGAGATCCTGGCCGCGCTGGGGGAGATCCTCGATGCCGGCTACGCCGTGCTGCCGCTGGGCCGCGACCTCGAGAACAACCGACTGTATGTCTGGCCTTATTTCGCGGAGGTGCCCCTCGCCAAATTGACACCGCCGCAGGAGGTGGAGCTGTTGCGCCTCGTTACGCCGGTGATGCTGGAGGCGATGCGCAAGGTGGGGAAATATACGCATTGGCGCGTGGTCATCGGTGCCGATGGCACGTGGCACAGTTTCCGCAAAGGGCCGTAAAGTCGCCTCTTCGGCGGCACCGGCCTATGGCGCTGATCCACCCTGCGCTAACTTTCCGTAGATATGGGCATGCCAAAGTGCCACGCTGAGCTGCAACATGGCAGCCGACGCGCCTCCCGGGAAAGGTTGAAGAGAATGAGCCGCCGCATCGCACTCGCGCTCTTGCTGACGCTGCCGGCTATCGACGCAGCGCACGCGCAGTGGGATTCGCCCTACGGTCGCGGCGGCTACTACCGCCAACAGCCCGGCTATTCCTGGGGCTGGCCGTGGGGCGACGATGAATATGACCGGCCTCGCCGGCGCGGCCCGCTCGTGCAATCGGGCGGCGCCCGCCCCGACATCGCCCGCCTGGAGCCGCGCACGCTCGCCTTTCCTTCGAGCTATCCGGTTGGCAGCATCGTGATCGACACCAGGGGACGGCAGCTCTTCCTCATCCAGTCCCCCACGGAGGCGCTGCACTATCCGATCTCCGTCGGACGCGAAGGCTTCACATGGACCGGCTCGGAGGCAATCAGCCGCAAGGCGGAATGGCCCGACTGGCATCCGCCCGAAGAGATGCGGTGGCGCGACCCGCGCCTGCCGGAGAAGATGACCGGCGGCATCAAGAACCCCCTGGGTGCGATGGCGCTCTACCTGGGCAACTCGCTCTATCGCATCCACGGCACCAACGACGCATCCTCGATCGGGCGTGCAGCCTCCTCCGGTTGCTTCCGCATGCTCAACGGCCACATCGTCGACCTTGCCTCGCGCGTCGAGATCGGCACCACCGTACAAGTGGTGCGGCGGCTGCCGCCGGAGCTCGAGAGGGCGGTCGCCGACCAGGTGGCGCCGGCGAAGCCGGCAACGACGAAATCGAGCCGCGCGTCCTAGCCGCCGGGCGCGCGAAAACTGCAAGCGCGCCGCAACCGCTGCATGGCAACGCTCATGAACGCGCATTTGTTCGTGTACGGCTCTCTGATGTCGACGGCCGGACATCGAATGGGAGCTCGCCTGGCGAGCGAGGGGCGGCTGCTCGGCGGCGCCTCCGTGGCCGGCCGGCTGTACGCGGTAAGCTGGTACCCGGGCGTCGCCGATGCTTGCGATCCCGCCGACCGGGTGTACGGGGAAGTCTACCTGCTGGTCGATCCGGCCGGATCGTTTGCCTGGCTCGACGCCTATGAAGGCCTCACCGGCGGCAATGAGGAGACCGCCGAGTACGCCCGCGTGGAACGGCTCGTGCGGCTCGCATCGGGCGCGGAGGTGGTGGCCTGGGTCTACCTCTACCGCAAGCCCACTATAGGGTTGCGCCACATACCGGACGGCCGCTGGACGCCCGCAATTGGCTGAGCGCGTCCCGCGCCTTGCATTCAGGCCGATGCTCGGCACAATCCCAGGCAGAGCCGTCAAACGGGCCGCGCCCGGCGGCCATCGGTCTGGGAGTATCGGAAGTGTCGAGCCGCTATCACGAGGTCTATGCCGGCTGGAAGCAGAATCCGGACGCGTTCTGGGCCGAGGCTGCGCTGGACATCGACTGGTACAAGCCGTGGGAGCGCGTGTTCGACCCGTATGCCGGGCAATACGGGCGCTGGTTCGTTGGCGCGGAGTGCAACACCGCATGGAACTGCCTCGACCGCCACGTGGAGCGCGGACGCGGGCGGCAGAAGGCGCTGATCTACGACAGCCCCGTCACCAGGACCACGCGCGCCTACAGCTATGCCGAACTGCGCGACGAGGTGGCGACGCTGGCCGCCGTCCTGCAGGACCTTGGCGTGAAGCGCGGTGACCGCGTCATCATCTACATGCCCATGGTGCCGGAAGCGGTGATCGGCATGCTGGCCTGCGCCCGCATCGGCGCCATCCATTCGGTCGTGTTCGGCGGCTTCGCAGCGCCCGAGCTGGCAACGCGGATCGACGACTGCAAGCCTGTGGCCGTCCTCTCGGCATCGTGCGGCATCGAGCCGGGGCGCATCGTCCACTACAAGCCTCTGCTCGATGCGGCCATCGACCTGGCGAGGCACAAGCCCGGGTCGGTGCTCATGCTGCAGCGGCCGATGGCGGAAGCCACGATGGTGGCCGGCCGTGACCACGATTGGGAAGGTACCGTCGCCGGCGCCAAGGCACTCGGTCGCAAGGCCGGCTGCGTCGCGATGCTTGCCACCGACCCCCTCTACATCCTCTACACGTCGGGGACCACGGGCCAACCGAAAGGCGTGATACGCGACAACGGCGGCCACATGGTGGCCCTCAAGTGGAGCATGAAGAACCACTACGGCGTGGAGCCGGGTGAAGCCTATTGGGCGGCCTCGGACGTCGGCTGGGTGGTCGGCCACTCCTACATCTGCTATGCGCCGCTGCTGCACGGCTGCACCACAATCCTCTACGAAGGCAAGCCGGTGGGAACGCCGGACGCCGGCGCCTTCTGGCGGGTCATTGCCGAGCACAAGGTGGCGGTCATGTTCACGGCGCCGACCGCCTTCCGCGCCATCAAGCGCGACGATCCCAAGGGCGAGCACATCGGCCGCTATGACCTGCGTGCCTTCCGCACCCTGTTCCTTGCCGGCGAGCGTGCCGATCCCGAGACCATCAAGTGGGCGGAGGCGAACCTGAAGGTGCCGGTATACGATCACTGGTGGCAGACCGAGACCGGATGGCCGATCTGCGGCAATCCGGTGGGGCTCGGCGCACTGCCGGTGAAATACGGCTCGCCGACCGTTCCGATGCCGGGCTACGACCTGCAGGTGCTGGACAGCGGCGGCCAGCCGGTGCCGCCAGGCGAGACGGGGACGCTCGCCATCAAGCTGCCGCTGCCACCGTCGTGCCTGCCCACGTTGTGGGGCAACGACGAGCGCTTCCGCCAGAGCTACCTGGCCGAGTTCCCGGGCTACTACACGACGTCGGACGCGGGTTACATGGACGCCGAAGGCTACGCGTACGTCATGGCTCGCACCGATGACGTCATCAACGTGGCGGGCCACCGCCTCTCGACAGGCCAGATGGAGGAGATCGTCGCCAAGCACAAGGATGTAGCGGAGTGCGCCGTGGTGGGGGTGGCCGACACCATGAAGGGGCAGATCCCCGCGGGCTTCATCGTTCTCAATGCGGGCGTGAACCGCCCATCGGCCGAGATCGAGGGCGAGGTGGTCAAGCTCGTGCGCGACGAGATCGGGCCGGTCGCCGCCTTCAAGACCGTGATGACCGTGAAGCGCCTGCCCAAGACCCGCTCGGGCAAGATCCTGCGGGGCACCATGCGCCAGATCGCCGACGGGGAGCCATGGAAGATGCCCGCAACCATCGACGACCCCGTCATTCTGGACGAGATCACGAGCGCCATGAGCGAGCGCGGGATGATCGCCCGCTAGCGGCGCCGGGTTCCGGAAAGCCGTAGCCATTCGTAGGCCACTATGGCTATATAGCCATCCTGCGCTATTCCTGGCTATCGATGACCACCCCAGACCCCTGGCACTACCCGCGCACTGAGCTCGCCAAGCGCACGTTCGCGCTCATCGAAAAGCGGCTGGCCAACGCGCTCGTGCTGTTCGGCCCGCGCCGCATCGGCAAGACGGAGTTCCTGATTCGCGATCTCGGGCCGCTGGCTGAGAAGGCCGGCCACCGCGTGGTCTACGCCAGCTTCTGGCAGTCGCCGCTGTCGCCCGCCGCGACGCTGCTGGCGGCTCTGCAGGAGGGCCTGCGCAGGCCCGGGCTCGCAGGCCAGCTCCGTTGGCTCGCCGAAGGCTTCGGATCCCGCATCAAGATCGGCGCCAAGGTGGCGGGCATCGAGGTCGACCTCGGCGACCTCAAGGGCACTCCGACCGCGGACGTCCTGCTGGCCATGGACGACCTGCTGGGGCGGCTGTCACGCAAGCGGAAGGCGACCATCCTCATGCTGGACGAGGTGCAGGAGCTGGCGGCGGAGCCGGTCAACCGCCCGCTGGTGGCCGCGTTGCGCACCAGCCTGGACCGGCGCCGTGACGGCCTGGCGGCGATCTTCACCGGCTCCAACCGGGACGCGCTAGCGGCCATGTTCTCCGACCGGCACGCGCCGTTCTTCCATTTCGCCACGTCGATCGAACTGGAGCCCCTCGGCGCGCCGTTCGTCGATCATCTGCTTGCCGCCTTCCAGCGCGCCACGGGTGAGCGACTGGACCGCGCGGCAGCGCTTGCCGCCTTCGACGGCTTGCACCAGAACCCGTTCTTCTTTCGCAAGCTGCTCGAGTTGCTGCTGCCTGAGACCAAGCGCGACATCCCATCGGCCCTGGCGAGGCTGCGGAGCGGGCTCGCCGCCAATCTCGGCTATGACCGTCTCTGGTTGTCGCTCAATCCGCTGCAGCGCGCGCTGGCTCACACTCTCGCCAAAGGCGTGGAAGCCCCCTTCAGCGAAGCCAACCGCGCGGAGATCGGGCGGCTTACCGACGCTCAACCGCCCACCATCGCCCAGACCCAGACGGCGCTCCGCCGGCTCGTTCGATTGGGCATCGTCACCCGCGTCGACAGCAATACCGCCTATGTCTTCGATGACCCCGAGCTGGCGCGCTGGATCGCCGCCCGGCCAAAGCCGGCGAGCTGAGATGTCGGGCCGATCGGCAACCCTTCTTTAGGGATCGGACCGAGGTCGCGGCCCCGCGCGACGACGCAAACGGGGTCGATCCAAATGCGCTGTCGGTTGCGACAGGTGCGCTCCGGGCCATCCGGCATCATCCTAGAGCCGTCACAACAACGTCATGCACCTTGAGGAGCATTCACGATGGCCAAGACAACCAATCTGCTGGGCGGGCTGATCAAGATCGACCACGCCAACCTTCACGAAACCTTGAATCTCGCCCCTTTCGCCAACCACGACCATGCCAACGACCATGGCCCGGCCGTCACGGTCGGTCCGCTGAGCTTCTTCCAGACGGATGGCCTCGGCGAGGACGTCCACCACGCGGGGCTCAACCTGTTCAGCCTGGATGACATCTGATCGGTTGCGACCCGCGAGGATCGCTGCTCGCCGGAGGGGTTTGCCAGGATCGGTCGGCTGAAAAGGCGACTTCCCTGCAAACTCTCCGGGCGGGCTCAGGCCGGCAGGATCTTGCCGGGGTTGAACAGGTCGTGAGGGTCTAGCGCCGCCTTGATGGCGCGCATGACTGCGAGGCCGTCGCCGAGCTCGGCCTTCAGATACTTGCTCTTGCCCTGGCCAACGCCGTGCTCGCCCGTGCAGGTGCCTTCCATGCGGATGGCGCGCTCGGCCAGGCGCTTCAGGTAACCCTCCACCGCCGCCAGCTCCTTGGGATCGTTGCGGTCGAACACCACCGAGGTGTGGAAGTTGCCGTCGCCGGCGTGTCCGGCGAGCGGCGCGGTGAGGCCCGAGGCCTCGATATCCTTGTGTGTCTCCATCACGCATTCGGCGAGCCTCGAGATCGGCACGCACACGTCGGTGGCCAGCGCATCCTTGCCGGGCCACACCGTCTTGACCGCCCAGTACACGTCATGCCGGGCCTTCCACAGACGGCGGCGCTCCTCCTCGGTCTCGGCCCAGTCGAAGCGCAATGCGCCTTCACTCTCGGCGATCGCCTTGAACTGCTCGACCTGGTCGCGGGCGCCGGCCTCCGTGCCGTGAAACTCGAGGAAGAGGGTGGGTTTTTCCTCCAGCGACAGCTTCGAGTAGATGTTGACGGCGCGGATCTGGGCCGGGTCCAGCAGCTCCATGCGGGCGACGCCCAGCCCTAATTGGATCGACTGAATCACCGCGTTGCAGGCGCCCTCCAGCGTCGCAAACGGGCACACGGCAGCGAGAATGCGCTCCGGGATGCCGTAGAGGCGCAGCGTGATCTGGGTGATGATCCCGAGCGTCCCTTCCGAGCCCACCAGCAACCGTGTGAGGTCGTAGCCGGCGGAGGACTTGCGCGCGCGCTGCGCGGTCTTCACGACCGAGCCGTCCGGCATGATCGCCGTGAGGTTGAGCACATTCTCGCGCATGGTGCCGTAGCGCACGGCGTTGGTGCCGGACGCGCGGGTGGCAGCCATGCCGCCGATGGTGGCCTCCTCGGCCCCCGGGTCGACCGGAAAGAACAGCCCCGAGTCTCGCAGAAATTCGTTGAGCTGCTTGCGCGAGACGCCGGGTTCCACCACGCAGTCGAGATCGCGCTCGTTGACGGCGAGCACGCGGTTCATGTTCGAGAAATCGACCGACAGGCCGCCGCGCGGCGCGTTGATGTGGCCTTCCAGCGAAGTCCCGGCGCCATAGGGGATGATGGGCACGCGGTGGGTGCGAGCCACGCGCACGACCTCGCATACCTCGTCCTGATCCTGCACCCAGACGACGGCATCGGGCGGCTGGTTCGGTATCCACGTGATGGTGTTGGCGTGCTGGCGCCGAATGGCCTCGCCCGTCTGCAGCCGGTCGCCGAACCGCTGCCGCAGTATGGCGATGGCCGTCGCGACCCCGTCTTTGCTGTGCTCGCTGCCTGCCTGGCCCACGGATTTCACTCCCGCCGCATCCTTTTCGCCCGCCGTCCTATGCCTGTGCCCCGATTGGCGCAAACCGGCTGGAGAACAATGTTCACACAGTCGTGTTGGGAAGTGAAGGCTAGCCTTCTTGCGACAAGGCGCAACTCAGCCGATTTAGGCGGCAGACCAAGGCCGGCATGATGCAGGCTTTGCTTTCGCGCACGAGGAGACACAGAGATGTTTGCCACCGTTCTGCGCCTAGCCGCCCGGCGGGCCGCGGCAGGCAACGACAACATCCCGGACTGCATGACCCGCGCCGAGGCTGCGGACACGGCGTCCAAGGTGCGTGCCCTGGCGACGGGCGCTGCCCTGGCCGTGGCGGTCGATAATTCCCCGGCCGTGCTCGTGAGCATCTACGACTACGCCCATCGCTACCGCGACAAAGGCCGGCGGTCCGCCTAGCCCAGCCGGCCCGCGTCGACGCCGAGGCGGGCTGCCCGAAATCCCTATGATTGCGGCGATGCTTCCGGCGCACCCTCGCGGGCGCCGGCGAAGCGCTCGAGCGCCGCCACGCGGTCATCGACGCTGGGATGGGTCGAAAACAGGCCCGAGACCCGATTGGCGACCGGGTTCTCGATGAAGAAGGCCTCCATGCGCGAAGGCACATCGAGCGCGGCACGACGCTCGATCTTGCGCAGGGCGCGAATGAGAGCGTCCGGGTTCTTCGTCAATTCGGCCGAGCCGGCGTCGGCCAGGTATTCGCGCGACCGCGAGAGCGCCAGACGGATAAGCGTCGACAACCCCCACGAGATGAGGATGATGGCCACCGCGATCAGGATTGCAATGAGCGCGCCGGCTCCGCC